>CBFRWL010000329.1:0-2666 GCA_965727025.1 uncultured Sphingomonas sp. | reverse complement strand
TCATGTTCGCTGCGCTCCGATCGTGCAGCATCGACCCTGCGCGCTTGCAGCATGGCGATGACAAGAAAGCCGATGACCAACGCAAAAGCGATCAGGCAAACCCAGAAGAACAGGCCGAAAAGATTCAACACCGCACCCGAATGCACGCCGGCGGGATCGAGCGCCGATTGCTCGCCGCTGCATCCCCCGAGCAGAAGCGCAGCAATGAGCAAGGGCGGCCGCCTCATGGCGCAACCCCTTGGAGCCCGCCACCCGGTTCGCCCTTGATCGGCTGCTGCGGCGTGCGCGTCAGCGGCGGCGTGCTGGCCAGTTCGTCTGCCCGGCTCGACGCTACGTCTTTCGGCACATTGCCGCTCATCGAGCGGACATAGGCGGCGATCTGCCACATCTGCTGCTCGGTCAGCTTGTCGGCGAAGCTGGCCATGCCATTGGGTCGGCCATAGGCGATGCTGGCGACGATCTGGTCCGATTGGCCACCATAGCGCCATTCATCATCCATCAGTGGCGGGCCGATGTCGCCGCCACCATGGGCATGGCAGCCGCTGCAGTTGAACTGCTCGAACAGTCGCTGGCCTTCGCTGATGTGATAGGCATTGCCTTCGTAAAGCTTGCCGCGCGGGTCGGCAGGCGCGGGCTGGCTTCCGGCGATCAGCACGCTCGGCAGCTGCACGAAGGTGGGCGCCGTCTCGGCAAGCGGTTGGCCGCGACTTTCGCGCTGTTCGCGCTGGCAGGCGGAGAGCAGGAGCATCGCCATCACGGCGCTACCGGCCAGGGAGCGCGAACACATAGAGCGTCCCTCCCGGTGCCGTGCGCTGCTTGAGATCGGGTACCGCGCCGGCGAAACCTTTCGCGGCGGTGGGGTCCGTCGGATCGAGATTGGCGGATACGATCGCACCGGCCCAGCCGCCCACGCCCGACAGCACCGCGATATATTGCCGGCCATCCGGCCCACGATAGCTCACCGGTTGACCGATGATCCCCGAGCCCGTCTTGAACCGCCAGAGCAGCTTGCCTGTGCGGGCGTCGATCGCCTTGAACCAGCCGTCGAGCGTTCCGTAGAAGACCAGATCACCGCCTGTCGCCAGCGCGCCGCTGAAGAGCGGAAGATCCTCCTTGATCTTGAACGCGGGGCGGCGGCGCATCACGTCCCAGGCGGTGAGCTCACCGCGATAGCCGCCAGGCCCGGCCTTCATCCGGACATTGGCGCCAATATAGGGCGTGCCGGAAATATAGCTAACCTGCGTGCTCTGCCAATCCATGCAGAGGTTCATGTGCGGAATGTAGATCAGGCCGGTGCGCGGACTGAAGGCCGAGGGATTCCAGTCCTTCGCGCCCGGCGCGGTGGGGCAGATGTCGCGGACGACCTTGCCCATTTTCGGCTCCTTGTCGGCTACCGTGACGAGCCTGCCGGTCTGCAGGTTCACGCCTTTGTAAGCGTTGATATGCTCGTAGAAGGGATCGGCTGACAGCACCTGTCCGCTGGCGCGATCGATCACATAGAGATAGCCGGTACGCTCGGGGCGGACCATCACCTTGCGCATGCGTCCGCCCATTGGAATGTCGAGCAGGATCAACTCGTTGATCGTGTCGTGATCGTAAAGATCATGCGGAATGACATGGTAGAACCAATGCGCCGCACCTGTATCCGGATCCCGAGCAAAGATGCCGTCGGTCCATTTATTGTCGCCCGGCCGCTGCTCCGGATTCCATGGCCCGGGATTGCCCGTGCCATAATAAATAAGATCGAGTGCCGGATCGTAAGAGATCCAGCCCCAGACGGTGCCGCCGCCGATCTTCCAGGCATCGGGCGGCCAGCTTTTGACGCCGAGGTTCCGGCCCCTGTCCATTGCATAGAAGGGCTTGAAATCCTTGCCAATCAGCGCATCCTTGTCCGGCCCCGTATGATAGGCTCGCCAGGCCAGCTTGCCGCTCGCCGCATCGAGCGCGGCGAGCCAGCCGCGCACGCCGAACTCGCCGCCCGAGACGCCGACGAGCACCTTTCCCTTCACCACCAGCGGCGCCATTGTGATCGACTCGCCAAGATTGATGTTGGCGAGCCTGGCCTTCCAGATTTCCTTGCCGCTCGCGGCATCGACGGCGACGGTCTGCCCGTCGAGCGTGTTCATGAAGACGCGGCCGCCTTCGTAGAACACACCCCGGTTCACATAGTCGCAGCAGGCAACCCCTTGCGCGGCGGGAACCGGCTTGGGTGCATATCTCCATTTGAGCTGCCCGCCATTTTTGAGATCGAGCGCGTAGAGATAATTGGGATAGGGCGTGACCACATACATTGTGTCGCCAACCACGATCGGCGCCGCTTCCTGCCCGCGCGCGACGCCGGTCGAAAAGGTAAAGGCGAGGCCCAGCGATTTTACATTGCTCGCCTTGATCTGATCGAGCGCGGAATAGCGGGTGCTGGCGAAATTTTTGGCCGGCATGGTCCACTGGCCGTCTTCGGCTGGAGCAGCGGACACCGGCGCGACGGGGAGTGGCGGAGCAGCGGCGGCGGAGGAAGCAGCAACGCCAAAAAGCCAGAGCAGGCTCGCGCAAACGATCTCGTCCAGCCTGCGCGCTATCATGCGGCGTCGATCCTCCTCCCTGGTGTTCCTGGTGTTCGAGCAAACGAACAGGCCCCTGATAAGGTCCCGAGCGGCAGCCGGCCGGGA
>CBFRWL010000328.1:0-2672 GCA_965727025.1 uncultured Sphingomonas sp. | reverse complement strand
GAAAAGTGGCGCGTATGGGTCGCTTATCGGGACTTGGCGATGACATCTTGAGACCCACTGCATACGGCGCGTAGTACGCGCTGCCCGCCTTCGGGTACTCTGGGGTTGCAAGTGCGCCGCGGGTGTTCTTCCATGTGTAGAGGAAATTTCCATGAACTTTCAGGACATAATCTACGACAAGACCGGCCCGGTCGCGACCGTCACAATCAATCGTCCTGAAAAGATGAACGCATTCGCACGCGAGACAGTGGATGAGATGGTCGAGGCATTCCTCGACGCCTGGTCCGACCGCGCCATTGCCGCCGTGATCCTGACCGGCGCCGGCGACCGCGCTTTCTGCACCGGCGGCGACCTGTCGAAGCGCACCGAAGGCGGCTACCAGAGTGCGCGGCCCGCTCGTCTCGCGACCGGCATCGACATGGATGCGCTGCACTCGGTCATCCGCGACATTCCCAAGCCGGTCATTGCTGCGGTCAACGGCTATGCGATCGGCGGCGGCCATGTGCTGCACGTTCTGTGCGACATTTCGCTGGCTTCGGACAAGGCAAAATTCGGCCAGGTCGGCCCGAAAGTAGGCAGCGTCGACCCGGGCTTTGGCACGGCCTATCTGACTCATGTCGTCGGCGAGAAGAAGGCGCGCGAAATCTGGTACATGTGCCGCCAGTACACCGCCGACCAAGCTCTCGAAATGGGCCTCGTCAACGCGGTGTACCCGCATGAGGAACTGATGGACCAAGCGCGGGCGTGGGCGCTCGAGATCGCCGACAAGAGCCCCACTGCGATCAAGCTTGCCAAGCAGTCGTTCAATTGCGCGACGGAGCAGTTTCGAGCGCTTGGTAACTTCGCAACTTCCGCGCTCGCGCTCTATTATGACACCGAGGAAGCGGTTGAAGGCAAGAATGCCTTCATGGAAAAGCGCAAGCCGAACTTCGCCAAATACGCCAAGTAATCTGTTGGTGATGCCGTGAACTGATGCGTGCCCTGGCCTGTCATGAGCGCCAGGGCACTGTCCACGTTAACGGGTCTTGAGCCGTAACACTCGCAACGGTTGACTGGCGCACTGGGTCAGGCGCCCAGTTTGGCGAGTATCTCTTCGGTTTCGGTCCAGAGCCGTTCGGCGGCAGCCTCGTCCGTTCCGTGCGGCACCACCGGCTTCTCTCCCATTTCGTAGAACATCCGCCCGCCCGGCGCGCCGGTCTCGCTGGACGTCGCGATCCAGACGAGGCTTTCGGCCGCCTCGGCCGGCGTCACACCTTCCGCGTCCTTAAGGAAATCCTTGATCCGTTCATCCCCGTGAGAGCTGAAATTGCTGTGCACCACCCCGGGCACCATCGCCTGCGATACGATGCCCTTGCCGGCTAGCCGCTTGGCAAGCGCCAAGTTGAAAAGCTGGTTGGCAAGCTTGGCCTCGCGATAGACTGTGCCCGGGACAAATGGCCCCTCCAGATGCTGGATGTCTCCGAAATTCAAACCGGCTTCTGCCCAGGCATAGGCGATCGAGGATACAGCAATGACGCGCACCGTTTCCGGCGGTCGGTTCGCAGCTGCCTCCTCGATCCGGGGCATCAGTTCGCGCGTCAGCAAGAATGGAGCAAGATGATTGGCCGCGAAGGTTTCCTCCGTCCCTTCGACGGTCATGTACTTCCCGTCGCGAATACCCCCAGCGTTGTTGATGAGTATGTCCACCGGGCCGGTGAGCGCCTTGATCTTGTCTGCCAAACGCTTGGTCTCGCTCATCAGCGATAGGTTTGCGCGCAAGAAGTAGCCTTTTCCACCGCCATCGCATTCTGCGCGGATAGCCGCTTCGGCGACGGCACTGCGCTCCGCATCGCGCCCTTGGCCGATCACTTGCCATCCCATGCGCGCAAAGGCCTTCGCGGTTTCCAGGCCGATGCCCGAACTGGCGCCAGTGACGACAACAACGCGTTGCGGCTCGGTCATATTGAGTCTCCCGATTTTTTTGCGTGAATTTCGCGAACGTACCAAGACAGGCGGGGGCGGGCGACCGCGTCATGGAAGCGGTACCGTAGCGCCATCGCAAATTGTAAAGCTGTTTTGTAGGGTCTAACAATCCTCCATCTTTGCAGGTGGGGAATGAGCTTGACTTCGAAACGGCGGTTCGGTCCGCGTAACTCCGAAATTTCCCACGCGATCATGGACGCGACCGAAAAAGTCATTCGCGATGAGGGCTATGCAGCGGTTTCGTCGCGCCGGGTGGCGGAAGTCGCGGCTATCCAGCAGAGCCTCGTCTATTATTATTTCGAGTCAATGGATGACCTCCTGGTCGCCACCTTCCAGCGCCGTGCGGAAAGGAGGATGGCCGTCTATGAAAAAGACGCCCGATCCGACAAGCCGGTCGCGGCGATCTGGAAGGACCTCAATGAAGGACTCGATGCCCGGATGTCTTTCGCGTTCGTCTCGCTTGCCAGCTACAATGAGCGAGTGCGCGACGTGTATACCAGCTTTCTGTCCCAGTCGCGCAAGCTGCAGGCCGACGTGATCGCCAAAGATGCCACCGCGCGTGGCATCGACATCTCGCCCGCAACCCCGACGGCGCTCGCCTTCATCATCCACAGCACCTCGCTGGTCATGGCCCGGGAAGCTGCACTGGGCATGACCGAAGGGCATGACGAGGTCCGTTCGCTGCTGGAAGGTCTGCTCGAAAAATTCGC
>CBFRWL010000327.1:0-2674 GCA_965727025.1 uncultured Sphingomonas sp. | reverse complement strand
CGCTCCGCCAGAGCGCGCTTGAGATCGATCACGCCATCACCGGTCGTGGCCGAGATCATGAAAATGGCTTCGGGTACGAGGCGTTCGTTAAGCGCGGTCGCAAGCTCGAGCAGGCGTTCCTTTGCCGTTACATCAACCTTGTTGAGGACCAGCAACTTGGGCTCGCTACGCTGCTTGACCTGATCCACGAGCGTTTCAATTCTGGCGGTCAGACCGGCCTTGGCATCCACCACCAGCGCGATCAGGTCAGCGCCTTCCGTCCCGCCCCAAGCGGCAGCAACCATCGCGCGATCAAGCCGGCGCCGCGGCGCGAAGATGCCCGGCGTGTCCACCAGCAGAAGTTGCGCCTCGCCTTCGATTGCGACGCCCATCAGCCGCGCCCGCGTCGTCTGCGCTTTCGGGCTGACGATCGCGACCTTCTGGCCAACCAGCGCGTTGACCAGCGTGGACTTGCCCGCATTGGGCGCACCAACCACCGCCACGAGACCACAGCGTTGCGTCATGACGTCAGTTTCTCCAGCAATGCCTTCGCAGCCGCGGTTTCCGCATCCTGGCGGGATGGGCCGTTGCCATCCGCTTCGCCCAGGCCGTTGACGTTCACCCGCACGATGAAGTGCGGGCGATGATCGGGGCCGGAGCGATCGACGATCGTATAAACCGGGGGTTTTCGATTGCGGGCGGCCGCAAGCTCCTGCAGCTCCGCCTTGGGATGTTTGGGCGGCTTGATCTGGCCGCCAATCCGATCCGCCCAATGCCGTTTGATAAACTGTTCGGCCGAAGCAAGCCCGCATTCGAGATAGAGCGCGCCGATCAGCGCTTCGACGACATCGCCCAGAACATTGTCACTCTCGAACACGCCGTCATCCAGCGCCTGGCGGCCAAGCCGCAGCCACGGCATGACATCCATGTTACGTCCGACGTCAGCACAGACCTCACGCGAAACCAGGCTGTTGAGGCGTTGGGCGAGCTTGCCTTCAGCTTCCTCGCTATGGCGTTGGTAAAGCCATTGCGCGATCACCAGCCCAAGGACGCGATCCCCCAGAAATTCGAGCCGTTGATAATGCCCTTCGCTGTGGCTGGGATGGGTAAGCGCCTGCCGGAACAGGGCGAGATTGCGGGGCTTTTCTCCCAGCGTCGTCGTCAACCATTGCGCAAGGTCATCGTCAGTCATCCACGGCGCCTTCTCACAAAGGCGTGCGATGGTCGAGAGGGGAAGCTCAGGCGGTAGCGCGAACCCAGCCCTTGCCGTCATTCCACGCGACGCCAAACACAGTCGCCACGATCTCAGGCGCCAGAGCTACCTCTGCCGGTCCATCGGCTATGATCGCACCTTGCTGCATGACAAGGATGCGATCGGCAAAGTTGCGCGCCAGCGAAAGATCGTGAACCGACGCAAGCACGGCTGCGCCGCGTTCCGCTTCGATCCGCAACCGCTCGAAGATCGCGATCTGGCGCGCCGGGTCCAGATGCGCGGCAGGCTCGTCGAGCAGCAGCACGGCAGGCCGCGCCACCAACGCGCGCGCCAGCAAAATGCGTGCGCGTTCGCCGGTTGAAAGCTGGTCGAGGCGACGGTCGGCAAATTGCAAAGCATCCAGCGACGCCAGGGCTTCCTCGATTGCCGCGGGATTGGCGCGGCCGCCCAAGCCGAGCGCGACGAGGTCGCGTGCAACCAGCGGCCATGCGATCTCCCGATTGGCGGGCAGAAACGCAATTCGGCCAATGCGGCGCGCGGGCGGCATGCGCTCAAGATCTTCGTCCCCAAGCGCCGTCACCCCTTCGCCGTCGCCGATACCTGCCAGCCTATGAAGCAGGCTCGTCTTGCCGGCACCGTTGGGGCCAACGAGCAGGGTCAGGCTGCCGCTTTCGAGCGTGAGATCGGTTCGCTCCAGACGTCCAACCAGCACAAGCCCCCGTGCAGTAAGTGCAACGGTGCTCATGCGCGCCACTCCAGCCGCATGCGCAGCACGAGCGCCAGAAAAAAGGGGGCGCCAAGCAATGCGGTGACCACGCCGATCGGAAGCTGGCGGCCTGCCGGGGAAAATCGAAGGAGGAGGTCAGCCAGGCAGAGCAGGATCGCGCCGACCGCAGCCGCGGGGAGCACCGCCCGCCCGGGATGGCCACGCGTCAGCGCACGCGCGAAGATCGGTGCAACCAGCCCGATGAAACCGACGGCGCCGCAAACCGCGACCGCCATGCCGACGCCGATGGTCGTCGCGATCACGACCTGCCGGCGTAGGGCGATTATGCTGTGCCCCATGGCCGCAGCGGTTTCTTCGCCGAGCGCCAACGCATCGAGCGCGGGCGCCTTGCGTGCCAACAGGATGAGCGCGAGCGCCACAGGCCCCGCGACAAACCCAGCCTGCGGCAAGCTGCGATCGACCAGCGATCCCATCATCCAGTCATAGGCTTCGTAAAATGCAAAGGGGGAGGGCGCCAGCGCGAGCGCGAGAGCCGTCGCGGCTCCGGCAACGGCACTGATCGCAATGCCAGCCAACAGCAAGGTGGCGCTGTCGCTATTGCGTCCAGCAAGACCCAAAAGAATGAGCAAGGCCAATGCCGCCCCTGCCACTCCGCCAACGGCAAGGCCTACCGGGCTCGCCAAGCCAAGGAGATAGGCCATCACCACTGACCCGAGTGCGGCGCCAGCCGTGGTGCCGGTGATATCCGGGGAAGC
>CBFRWL010000326.1:0-2675 GCA_965727025.1 uncultured Sphingomonas sp. | reverse complement strand
GGAACAGCCGGGTGATGCCCTCGCAATGCAGGCTCTCGTCGCGCACCGACCAGCTCACGATCTGGCCCATGCCCTTCATCTTGTTGAAGCGCGGGAAGTTCATCAGCATCGCGAAGCTGGCGAAGAGCTGAAGCCCCTCGGTGAAGCCGCCGAACATGGCGAGCGTCTTGGCGATATCCTCGTCGGTATCGACGCCGAAGGTGCTGAGATAGTCGTGCTTGTCCTTCATCTCCTTATATTGGAGGAACATGCCATATTCGCTCTCGGGCATGCCGATCGTATCGAGCAGATGGCTGTAGGCGGCGATGTGGACCGTCTCCATGTTGCTGAACGCGGTCAGCATCATCTTGATCTCGGTCGGCTTGAACACGCGGCCGTATTTGTCGTGGTAGCAATCCTGCACCTCGACATCGGCCTGGGTGAAGAAGCGGAAGATCTGGGTCAGCAGGTTGCGCTCATGATCGGTGAGCTTCTGCGCCCAATCGCGGCAATCCTCGCCGAGCGGCACCTCCTCCGGCATCCAGTGGATCTGCTGCTGGCGCTTCCAAAATTCGAACGCCCAGGGATATTCGAACGGCTTGTAGGATTTGGAGGCGGAGAGAAGCGGCATCGGTCAGGGCCTTTCACTGGAATGGGCGTAAGCGGGTTCGGCGGTCGCTGGGATGATCGTGCTATAGTCGGTCTTGGGGCCGGACTCGCGCAGGAACAGGCGGTTGAGCGCCTGCTCATCGGATCGGGCGAGGGCGGAATTGCGTATCAGCTCCGCCCGCACCTCGGCCACGGCGGCGGCGGCAGGGCGCTCCGCGATGCGATCATGCCAGGCTTTGAGCGCCGGGCGATCGGCCCAATCGAACCCCATATTGGGTAGCATGGCGACCCACGGCCAGGTCGCGATGTCCGCGATCGAGTAATGCTCTCCGGCGAGCCAGGGGCGCTTGGCCAGCTCGCCATCCAATACCTCGATGATCCGCGCCACCTGGTTGCGATAGCGGGTCGCGGCGTAACTGCCCGCCTCGCTGGGATGGATGCGGAAATGAACATGCTGGCCGAACATCGGGCCGACCCAGGCGACTTGCGCCATCAGCCATTTCAGCGTTTCCCACCGCGCCGGGCCGGACGCGGGCATCAGCTCGGGCCGGTAAGTCTCCGCCAGATAGATGAGGATCGCGCCGGATTCGAAGATCGGCTGATCCGGCCCCGCGCCTTGCGGATCGACCATCACCGGATATTTTGCGATCGGGTTCAGCTTCAAGAATTCGGGCGCATATTGATCGCCGTTCATGATCTTCACGTCCGTGAGATGATAGGGGAGGCCAAGCTCCTCCAGCATCAGCACGACCTTCATCGCATTGGGCGATCCACCGCCATAAAGCTCGATCACAGGCTCCTCCGGATTTGCACAAGGCGGGGTTCTGCGTCCCCGCTCGACTTACGAGGCGCGGCGCGCCATGTTCCGCCGCACTTGCGGAGCGAGGGAGATATAGGATGGCAAAGGGCGGAATGCACGGATCGCGCTACTCGACGGGCGCGATTCTGCTGCATTGGACGATTGCGGCACTGATCGTCGCGCAGGTGCCGCTCGGCTGGCAGATGGGGATCGACAAGAGCGCCAAGAGCTTCGCCCTGTTCCAGCTCCACAAATCGATCGGCATCACCATCCTGCTGCTGACGCTGGCGCGGATCGCGTGGCGGCTGACGCATCGGCCGCCGCCGCTCACCATCCATGGCTGGCAGGCCGGGCTGGCGCGCTTCATTCACACGCTGTTCTATCTCCTGCTGCTGGCGCTGCCGCTCACCGGCTGGCTGATGGTCTCGCTCAGCAAGGTGAGCGTGCAGACGATGCTGTTCGGCGTCGTACCCTGGCCCAACATCCCCGGCGTAGCGGGATTGAGCCAGAGCGCCAAGCATGCGGTGCACGAGCTGAGCGAGGAAAGCCACGGGGCGATGGCCTATATCCTCATCGCAGCCTTCCTGCTGCACGTGGCCGGCGCGCTCAAGCATCATTGGATCGATCGCGACAACAGCCTCGCGCGGATGGCGCCGGGCGTGCGCGGCCCCTTCCCGCTCCGGCTGCTGGCAATCTTCGCATTGGTCGCGGGCGCCTTCTGCTTCGGCCGTTTCTTCGTGCCGCCGCTGCCCAAGGGCGGCGAGGCCGCGCAGGCGACCCAGGAGCTCAGCGATCATGACGCGGATGATCACGATGCTGGCGATCATGACGAAGCCGCCCTGCCGCCGCGCGCTCCTACCCCGATCGACAAGGCGGTCGATCAGGTGCTCGCCGAGGATAAGGAGGCCGCGAAAGCCGATCCCGACGCGCTGACGCGCTGGACGGTGCAGAAGGGCGGCACGCTCGGCTTCACCACCCAGTGGAGCGGCAACACGCTCAACGGGCATTTCCGGCAATGGGATGCGGACATCAGCTTCGGCGCCAATGCGCTCGATCGATCGCGGGCGACGGTACGCATCGAAACCGGCTCGGCCACGACCGGCCAGGGCCAGCCCGATGAGGCGCTGCCCGGCGAAGAATGGTTCTCGTCCGCGGCTTTCCCGACCGCGACCTTCAACGCCAGCAAGTTCCGCAAGACGGCAAAGGGCTATGAGGCGAGCGGCACGCTGATGATCAGGGGACAGAGCCACCCGCTCAGCCTGCCCTTCACCCTCGATATCGATGGCGA
>CBFRWL010000325.1:0-2684 GCA_965727025.1 uncultured Sphingomonas sp. | reverse complement strand
GCGACGATCAGCGCCGCGCCGGCAATCGTGGTCAAGTGGAGATGCTCGGCGAACACCAGATATCCGAACAGGCTCGCCCATAGAAATGCGGTAAATTCGGTCGGCGCCAGATAGCTCGCCTGTCCGCGCGCATAGGCCCAGGACAAGAGGAACAGCGAGATCGTCGCCAACAGCGCGGCAAAAAAGATCATCGGCACATGGCGGGCGGCTGGCATCTCCGCCCACCATGGCGATGCGAGCGCAAGGCATAGCGCGACGATCACATTCTGCAGGCAGGCCACCTCATAAGGATCGGCCACCTGCGCCTGCCGCCGCATCAATATGATGTTGTAGGCGTAGCAAAGCGCGGACAGCAGCACCGCGCCGGCGCCGAGGAGCGCATCGGCGTTCATCGCCATATTCGCTTGCCCCACGAGAATGACGACCACGCCGGCCAGCGCCAGCAATGAGCCGAGCAGCGCGCCCGCCTTCATGCGTTCGCCAAGCAGCGTCACGGCCAGCCCCTGGGCGACTAACGGCGCGATGAAGGAAAGCGCGACTGCCTGTGCCATCGGCGTGCGGGCCAGCCCCCAAAAGAACAGCATCCCCATGACCGCCGAAACGGCGCCGCGCTCAACGTGGAGCCACATTGCAGCACGCGAGGGAAGCTGCGGGCGCCGCATTATCCATGGAATGCCGCTGACCGCAACGCCCACGAAACTTCGCCACAGCAATGTGTTATAGGTGCCGATTGCCAGCGCCAGGCCCTTCACGACGGCGTCCATCGTCGAAAAGATGGCGATGCCAGCGCATGCGACCGCGAAGGCGATCGCCGCAGAGGGCCGATTCATTCCGCGGCTTGGGCGGCTTGGATCTGCTGCGCCTCGATTTCGGCGGCCTTGGCTTCGACCAGCTGGACGATATGCTCGATCATATTGGCGTCCTGCACATGATGGTCGGTTACGCCGGAGAGATACACCATATGCTTGCCGTTGCCGCCGCCGGTGATGCCGATGTCGGTTTCGCGTGCCTCACCCGGACCGTTGACGACGCAGCCGAGCACCGACAGCGACATCGGCGTGCGGATATGCTGAAGCCGCTCTTCCAATGCCTGGACGGTTCGGATCACATCGAAACCCTGGCGCGCGCAGCTCGGGCAGGAGACTACGCGCACGCCGCGATTGCGAATTCCAAGCGCCTTGAGGATCTCGAAGCCGACGCGAACCTCTTCCTCGGGCTCGGCCGAAAGCGAAACGCGGATGGTGTCGCCGATGCCGAACCACAGCAGCGAGCCGATGCCGATCGAGGATTTGACCGTCCCGCCGATCAGGCCGCCCGCCTCGGTGATGCCGAGATGGAGCGGACAATCGACCGCTTCGGCAAGCTGCTGATAGGCTGCGACCGCCAGAAAGACATCCGAAGCTTTCACCGCCACCTTATATTCGCGAAAGTCATGCTCCTCGAGCAGCCGGATATGATCCAGCGCGGATTCGACCAAGGCCTCGGGGCAGGGCTCGCCATATTTTTCGAGCAGATCCTTCTCAAGGCTGCCGGCGTTGACCCCGATGCGAATCGCGCAGCCATTCGCTTTGGCGGCGTTCACGACCTCGCGCACCCGCTCGGCCGAGCCGATGTTGCCGGGATTGATGCGCAGGCATGCGGCACCCGCATCGGCTGCCTCAAGCGCACGTTTGTAGTGAAAATGGATGTCCGCGACGATCGGCACCCGCGCGGCCCGCACGATCTGCTTGAGCGCCGCTGTCGAAGCCTCGTCAGGACAGGACACGCGAATGATGTCCGCGCCGGCCTCTTCGCAACGGCGAATCTGATCGATCGTCGCCTTGGCGTCGGCGGTGACGGTGTTGGTCATGGTCTGCACCGTCACCGGCGCGTCGCCGCCGACCGGAACATTGCCGACCATGATCTGCCGCGACTGGCGGCGCGAAATGTCTCTCCAGGGGCGTACTGACATGCCGGGCGCTATAGCCCGTGTGGCGCGGCAAGTCACCGCTGGAATGAGCGTATCCGGCGTATCGTGCCGATTTCTCTTGGCGTAGCCCCACTGGACATCCCATCTTTCCAAATATGGATCGAAGCGATTGGCAGTTGGTGGTTCATGGCGGCGCTGGCGTTATCGAGCGGAGCGCGCTCGATCCCCGGCAGGAGGAGGCGATCAGGCAAGCGCTCGCTGCCGCACTCGACGCGGGGGCCGAAGTGCTGACCCGTGGCGGCAGAGCGCTTGACGCGGTCGAAGCATCGGTGCGGCTGCTCGAGGATGATCCGCATTTCAATGCGGGGCGCGGCGCCGCGCTGACCTCGGACGGGACGGTGGAACTCGACGCCGCGATCATGAATGGCGAAGGGCTTGCTGCAGGCGCGGTCGCAGGCGTCACGCAGACCCGCAATCCCGTCGCGCTTGCGCGCGCCGTGATGGAGCACACGCCGCATGTGCTTCTGACTGGCGCTGCGGCGGAAAGCTTCGCGAGGGAAATGAAGCTCGCGCAAGTCGATCCGAGCTGGTTTCATACGCCCATGCGCCGGCGGCAGCTCGACGAGCTCAGGCGATCCGGGTCGGCCAGCTTCGACGTCGGCATGAAATATGGCACGGTCGGTGCCGTCGCGCGCGACGGCCAGGGCCATGTCGCGGCCGCGACCTCGACCGGCGGCGTCACGGGGAAACGGCCAGGCCGGGTCGGGGATACGCC
>CBFRWL010000324.1:0-2690 GCA_965727025.1 uncultured Sphingomonas sp. | reverse complement strand
GCACCCAGGACCAGAAGGACTCTCCCGAAGCTTGGAATGACCGATGCAAAGTTCGCACCGATATCCCGGCCCGTTCGGCAACCTTGGCCGGCGCCAATTCGGGATCGTCGAGCAGCGCCGTCGTGATGGTCTTCACGTTGCTCATCAGCTCGAACCGCGTCCTGTCCAAACCGGAGGCCGTGCTTGGGGAGGTTCCCAATTGGATCATCGCGTTGACCAAAAGAGCCTGAAGCATGGCTACCTCGGGGTCTCCAACGCGGCCCTGTGGTTTGAGAACTGCTTCCATGAGGGCGGCCACACACGCACCGATTCCGGAGTCACGCGAAAATACCCGATCAAGGGCGATCTCTTGGCCATAAGAAAGAGCTTGAGCGAGCCTCCAAGGAATATGGAAGCCATAGGTTTCGCTTCCACCTTCATCGACGTGATATTCGACGGTTTTCGAGGGTCTGATGAAAGCCATTTCCCCTGGCTGCAGGCGCAGTTCTCTGTCATCGCTGACGAGCGTCAAACTACCTTGTTTTACGAACTGAAGGGAATAATCAGGTTGACGTGAGAAATGCCTGATCAGATAGCGATGAAGGAGCGAATTGCATCGATGTAACGAGCAGTTCAAGGCCCCTAAAGTAAATCCTGTCGACCGTGCGTCAAGAAGACCGCTTTCCCTGATTTCGTAAATGATACTTCTGTCTGCTTCGATTTCCGTATAATATCTTGCCAGCGCATTGGAATATTCCGCTGATCGAGCGCGCGCTGGTAGGGTTTCCGTCGAGAAATTGAGCATGCTCACCCCCGTTAGGCAATGAGTCCTGCGCCCAACGATGAGACAGATCGTCTTTTATGTCAATCTCGTGAATCAGACCCTATATTGCGGTCGCCTTGACACACAATGTCGAATCCGATGTCTCTAAATGCCATGATCATGTGGCGGACTGGCACTAGGCTGGACCGTTAACGCAGCAGCTTTTGATACAGGACAGCTTTTCAGAGCCTTCGGTATCGCATTGGGGGACATTTATGGTGCCGGGGCGACATTCCCGTTCGGATCAACGACGTTCGAGCATAGGCTGGCCAACGGTACTCGCGGTATCGCTCACAGCAGCGCTTCCGGTCATGCCGAGCCCTGCGCAGGCCCAGCAACGCACAGCTGATACCGTGTTACGAAACGCTAAGATCTATACAGTCGATCAGCAACGGCGGACGGTCGAAGCTTTGGCCGTTAAGGACGGGAAAATCATTTTCGTGGGCGACGACGCGGGACTGAAGCCGTTCATCGGTCCCAAGACGATCGTCAAGGATGGAGGCGGGAAGCTGGTGCTTCCTGGCCTGGTTGACGCGCACATCCATCCTCGCGGCATCGTCGATTTCGGTGGCTGTAACCTTCACGCCACCGCGCACACACTGGCCGAGATTGCGTCGATCGTCGGCACGTGCCGCAAGGATGCCAAGCTTGCGCCGGGCAGGTGGCTCGCGGTGTCGCAATGGGAGTATGCGGCAGGCAATCAGACCGATCCTAAGCATCTGACTCTGCGTGCCGCGCTCGACGAGGCGGCGCCCGACAACCCGGTCGTGATGACGGGCTGGGACGGTCACCACGCTGTATTCAACAGCGCTGCGCTGGCCCAAGCGAAAAACAATAAGGGGGAGACCATAGGCTATTCGAAGAAGACGCTTCAATCCGACTTCGCCAAGTACAAACCTGTCGTGGGTGTCGACAGCAACGGCGAACCGAGCGGCGACATTCAGGACGACGGCAGAGTGCCGATCGATACGTCGGAGGTCGAACGTGACGACTTCGCCAAGCTGCTGGCGGAGCCGGAACGGCTCGCCGAACGACTCAACAGCGATGGCATCACGGCGGTCTGGGATGCAGCCGCTTATACGCAGAGTGGCATCTTTGGCCCCGGCAGCATCTACGACGTGTACGACAAGCTTCAGAAGAGCGGGCACATGAGCTTTCGCGTCAATATGGCGCAGCTTTGGGAGCCGGAAGATTTTCCTGACGCGGAAGGACGCATCGATTGGAAAGCGCTCTTTGCCAAGGCCGATGAGATCAGGAAGAAATATGCAGGCAATCCGCTGGCATCGGCGGATTCGGTCAAGATCTTCGCCGACGGCGACATGGAAGCCAATCCCAACAACGTTCCTCCGACCTTCGGCGCGGCGCCCAGGCCGGTGCCCTATCTTCAACCGATATTCGAGAAGGACAAGCAGGGCTTCCTGTCGGTCAAGGACTATGTCGATGTCTCGTCACCTGAATGCGTCTATGCCCGCGCCAGGCCGAATGAGGTCGCATCGCCCGTCGCAATCGCCGACTTCATGAAACGATACGGTTTCCACCCCGGCCAATGCGCCATCTCTTATGGCATTACCCAACACGCGCCGTGGATCTTCGACGATTATGTGATGCAGGCGCATCTCAGGGGCTATACGATCCACATCCACGTCATCAGTGACGCGGCTGCCAGCCTGGCGATCAACGCGCTCGAAGCCGCGCGCAAGGCCGATGGCGTGACCACGCATCCCGACACGCTGGCGCATATCCAGTGCGCCACACCGGAGCAGGTCAAGAGGATCGGCGCCGATCGCTTCTTCATCGCCTACACCTATAGTTGGATGTATGCCGAGCCCAAGGGCTACGATCTCAGCACCGTACCGTTCTTCAACAAGGTCCACGGCAACAGCTACGA
>CBFRWL010000323.1:0-2691 GCA_965727025.1 uncultured Sphingomonas sp. | reverse complement strand
GGCACAATAGGTTGGATGGCGATCGCCAAGTGCCGGATGCAGCCGAACAAGGTGTAAAGCACGGCCGCCATCCGGTCCGGATCGGTCTTGCGCAACGCCCAGGGCGCCTGCTCATCGACATATTGGTTGCAGGCGAATACCGCCCGCATCCAGGCTTCAATCCCGCTTGAGAAAGCCAGCGCCTCGAACTCGCGCGGCAATTCTATGCGGCACGCTTCGAGAACCAGATCCGTCAATTTAATGTCAGCTTCTGCCGGAGAGAAGTTTTCAAGAACACCGCCTAAATTCTTGAAAATCATCGATAGAACGCGCTGGACGAGATTGCCGAAGCTGTTGGCAAGCTCGGCATTGCAGCGCATCACAATCGCTTCGTGGCTGTAGCTGCCATCCTGACCGAAGCTCACCTCGCGCATCAGGAAATATCGCAGCGGATCGACGCCATAGAGCTTGGCCATCTCCATCGGATCGACGACATTGCCGACCGACTTGGACATCTTCTCGCCCCGGTTGAGCAGAAAGCCATGGCCGAAAACCTTGCGCGGCAGCTCAAGCCCAGCCGACAGCAGGAACGCCGGCCAGTAAACGGCGTGAAAGCGCACGATATCCTTGCCGATCAGATGAAGATCCGCCGGCCACCATTTCGCCATCTCGGGCGTGTCCGCGGGATAACCGAGGCCGGTCAGGTAATTGGTGAGTGCGTCGACCCACACATACATCACGTGGCCCGGGCTGTCGGGCACCGGCACGCCCCAATCGAACGACGAGCGCGAGATCGACAGATCGGTAAGCCCGCCCTTCACGAAGCTCACAATCTCGTTCCGCCGGCTGTCCGGCTGGATGAATTCGGGCTGGCGTTCGTAAAGATCGAGCAAAGGCTGCTGATATTTTGAAAGCCGGAAGAACCAACTCTCCTCCACGGTCCATTCGACCGGCGTGCCTTGCGGCGAGAGCTTCTGCCCCCCTTCCCCTTCGGTCAGTTCCTTCTCGTCATAGAAGGCTTCGTCGCGAACCGAGTACCAGCCTTCATAGCGGCCGAGATAGACGTCGCCATTGGCCTGCATCGCCTTCCAGATCGCGATGCTGGCCTCATAATGCGCGGGCTCCGAGGTCTGGATGAAACGATCGTAGGAAACCGCAAGAGCATCATCCATTTCCTTGAAATAGGATGACATTTCATCCGCGAGCTCGCGCGCGGTGATGCCACGGTCGCGCGCCGCCTGCACCATCTTGAGGCCATGCACGTCAGTACCGGTCTGGAAGAACACGTCGCGCCCCATCAGCCGTTGAAAACGCGCGATCACGTCGGCGGCGATCGCCTCATAGGCATGTCCGATGTGCGGGCGGCCATTGGGATAGGCGATGGCGGTGGTGATGTAAAAGGGACGGCCTTGGGACATGCGGGTGCCATAAGGCAGGATGTCCGGAATTGAAAAAGCTTTCGTCGCAGCACCGCTAGTTGGGACCTCGCAAGATCGCGCCGCGCTCAGGCAGAGGCATCTTCGGCCAGCGCCGCCACCAATCCGGCCAGCGTGAACGCGGTCGCCTGGGCATCGAGCGACAGCGGGACAGCGCTGCCAGCGAGGTCGCGGGCTTGCTCCCAAAGCGTCAGTGCGCGATCGAGCGCCGGACCCTGTCGGCGTTTCGCCTCGATCGCCATGCGCACGGGCACCCGTTCGAGAAAGGCTTCATAGCGCGGCTGGCTGCTTTTCGAAGCAAGGCTGCGGGCGAGCGCGCTCCGCTCGGCGTTGCTGGGGTCACCCTGCCTGATCAGGCGGTCGATCGACGCATCGAGCCCAGCAACATCCAGTCCGGCAAAAGCCAAGGCACGGCCGGGAGCGCCCTCGCCTGCTTCTATCAGCCCGGCAATCTCGCTGGACACGGTATTCGGAAGCTCTCGCCGCAAGATTGTCGTCATGACGTCATCCGCAAGCGGCCGGAATTGCAGCGTTCTGCAGCGCGATCGAATCGTCGGCAGCAAGCGGCCGGGCGAATGGCTGACCAGCAGGAACAGGCTGCCGACCGGCGGTTCCTCAAGATTCTTGAGCAGCGCATTGGCTCCTCCACGCTCCAGATCGTCAACCGCGTCGATGATCACGATCCGCCGCTCGGAATAGCTGCCGGTCGTCGCGAACAGGCGCTGAAGGCTGCGGATCTGATCGATGGCGATGCTGCGCGCGGTCGATCCGCTCTTCTCGTCGGTCAATCGCTCGAGACGCATCAGATCGGGATGACTTCCGGCATCGATGAGGGCAGCGATCGGATGATCCGCGGGAACGCCAAGCCCAGGAAGATCGACCGGAGGCCCGGCCGCTTCGGCGAGCAGCCTTCGTGCCGCATGTAGCGCGAAGGTGCCTTTGCCGATGCCCTTGGGGCCGGTCAGGAGCCAGGCATGATGAAGACGGTGGCCGTGCGCAGCCTCCATGAAGGCTGCGATTGCGTCGTCATGGCCGAGCAGCATGCTCACAGCAAATCTTCGATCGCGTCGAGGAGGCGTTCGGTCACTGCTTCGGGAGAGCCGCTGGCGTCGATGATCCGGAATCGCTCCGGCTCGGCTTGCGCCAAGGCGCGAAAGGCAGACGCAACGCGCTCATGATAATCAGCGCCGCGCGCGCCAAACCGATCGGACGCGCCGTTATCGCGGGCCAGTGCTCGCTCGGCGGCATGCGCGCCGGGCAGCATCAGCAGCAATGT
>CBFRWL010000322.1:0-2691 GCA_965727025.1 uncultured Sphingomonas sp. | reverse complement strand
TCTCATCCCAATTCACCGTGCGGCCACCCGTGCCGTATTCCATCGAGAAGCCGCCGGGCGTGACCATGTAGAACGAGATCATGTCATCGTTCACGTGCCGCCCCAGCGTAGCTGAGAGCTTCACCTCATGTTTTGCCACGCGATCCAGGCAGCGCCCGACATCATCCATCGTTTCGACTTCAAGCATCATGTGGATGCACCCGCCGGGAATATCCAGTTCGCCAAAGGCGAGGCTGTGCTGACGGGGGTTGCTGCAATGGAGGAAGCTGACCTGAGCATTGCCCGCAGGGGTGGGTATGTTGAGGATGTCCGACAATGCGAAGCCGTGCTTGAGCCAGAAGTCGACTGCCGTCTTGAACTCACGGGGCGCGGTCAGAACGACGTGACCCAATCCCAGCCCTTTGGTGACGAATCCGCTTACCGCAGCAGGCGACACGAAAGGTGTGAAATCCGAGATCGGGCCCCACGCGATCTCGTGCAGGTGGCCGGCCGGATCGCGAAACGAGAAGTATTGCTGAACCTGCCGTAGCTTTGCGCCGCCTTCGTCACCTTCAGTGACGAGAACGTCTGCTGTTTGGAGTTCGTCTCGCGCGGCTGCGAAGTCGTCGGGCGAAGCGACCAGCCAGCCGCTGGCGAGAAGTCCGTTTTCGTGTCCCGGCAGGATCGCCAGCCGGAACGCGCGTGGATCGATCTTCACGTAAAGTGCGTCGTCGGGCCCGCCAACCGTCATCGCTCCGACGACATTCTCGGCGAAGTGCTTCCATTCCGCCGTGTTCGGTGCCCCGACAAGAAGGTATCCAAGCTCTGCAATTTTCACGGCCCACTCCTTGAGATCCCGTCTTACGCGAAGGGACGCTATCCTGGGGCGGCGGATCGGCAATCGTCCGAAAAGACAATGCGCTCCTTCATCAGACGGGATAATGTCTGCGCAAGGAACGGCGAGCCAAGACCTCGCCGCCAACGATGAGGTGCTAAGATGGCGCAGACCTACCAGCTCGTAATTCGTGGTGGCACCGTAGCTGACGGTTCGGGTGGGGAACCTTTCAAGGCCGACGTGGCGGTTGTCGATGGTGTCATCGCCGCAGTCGGCCACGTGGAAGGCACCGGCGAGGAGGAGATCGATGCTACCGGCAAATGGGTGACGCCGGGCTTCGTTGACGTCCACACCCATTACGACGGCCAGATCACGTGGGAAAACCGCATGGCGCCGTCGTCCAATCACGGTGTTACCACGGTGGTGATGGGAAATTGCGGCGTGGGCTTTGCTCCTTGCCGGCCTGGCGATGAAGATCTGATGATCCGTCTCATGGAGGGGGTGGAGGACATTCCTGACGTGGTCATGGCAGAGGGCGTGCCTTTCACCTGGACGTCGTTTCAGGATTACCTTGATCACATTGCCGGGCGTGAAAGCGATGTGGACTTCGCCGTGCAGATTCCCCATTCGCCGTTGCGTGTGTTCGTCATGGGGGAGCGCGGTGCGAACCTGGAGCAGCCGACAAAGCAAGATCTTGCCGAAATGCGCAAGCTGGTTGCCGAGGCGATCAAGGCCGGAGCCCTGGGCGTTTCCACGTCGCGCAACATGTTCCACCGTTTCCGGTCAGGCAAGCTGGCCCCCAGCGTGAAGTCAGAGGTCGACGAGTTCCGTGCGCTGGCCGGCGGTCTGAAGGACGCAGGCAGCGGGGTGTTCCAGCTGATTCCGGACATTGATGGCGAGGCGGATACCGAGATTGCACTATTCCGTTCAATTCAGGCCGAATGTGGCCGACCTTTGAACTTCAGTCTGGTCAACATGCCTTCGAAGCCCTCGAATTGGCATAAGTATTGCGCATTCGTGCGCGAGTCCCAGGCTGCCAAGGTGCCGGTTAATGGGCAGTTCCTGCCCCGATCCATGGGCGTCCAGTTCGGGCTGGATCTGAGCTATCACCCGTTTTCGCTGAACCCCAGTTACCGCGCCATTGCGCACTTGCCACTGGAGGAAAAAGTGGCGGCCATGCGCGATCCAGAGTTCCGCGCGCGCCTCCTCTCGGAGGAACCCCAGGACGATAATCCGGCGTTCGTTACTCTCGTTTCGATGCCGTTTCACATGTATCGTCTGGCCGAACCTGCGAACTACGATCTAACAGACGCTGAAAGCCTACAGACGGAGGCCGCGCGCAGCGGCCGGTCGCTGCGCGAGGTGATCTATGATGCCCTACTGGAAGACGATGGCCATGCGATCATCTGTGCCTATGGCACGCGCACGGAACAAACGCTGGAGTTGACCGCGGAACTGATTGGCGAGGAGGGGATGATCGTGGCGCTGGGAGACGGCGGTGCCCACTATGCGATGATCTGCGACGCGGCCTACCCCACTTACCTGCTCGCAAACCGCCTCGGCAAGCAGGGGCTCGACATGGCGCGCATTGTGAAGGCCCTGACGAGCCAACCTGCAGAATCCGTGGGACTATACGACCGGGGCCGGATCGCGGTGGGTTACAAGGCTGACCTGAACGTGATCTCGCCCGAAAATGTGGTCTTGCACCGCCCCGCGATCGAGCGGACCCTGCCGGCCCAGGGAAAACGTCTGGCGCAGCGTTCCCAAGGCTATGCTGCGACGGTGGTCAGCGGCGTCGTTACCTATTGGGACGGCGAGGCGACGGGCGCATTGCCGGGACGACTTGTTCGTGGTGCAAGGGAACCCGCTTTGGCCGC
>CBFRWL010000321.1:0-2699 GCA_965727025.1 uncultured Sphingomonas sp. | reverse complement strand
CACGCCAATTCGGGGTTCGTGCGCGGCACCTTCGATCGTAGCGATCCTTCCTACAAGGCGCTCGGACTCGCATAGCTGGCCGCCGAATCGGCGCACTTTCCTTGACAGAACCAAAGAAGGCGGCACGCTCGCCTGGTGCGCAGAACGGCACCGCATGTCCTGCGGCAAAGAAGAGGTCGCGTGCAATCCGGTCCGCTTCGGCCGCGTCGAGACTGAAGCGAAGTTGCGCGGCCTGGACGCCCGCATCTGCCCGCTTTCAGACTGGGATCGCTCGCCGACGAAATGACCGCGTCAGGACTACCACGGTCAATGCGATCGCCATCGCCAGAACTCCATCGATAACGAAAACGGCCGGGAGGCCGAACGCTTCTTCGATCGCTGTGACGATGAACGGGAAGAGCAATTGTATTCCGAACAGCATGCCAACCTGCAGGCCAAGCGCCTGTGAGCCCCGGGCCGGTGACACGGAGGCCAATGCCGCGTTGTTGAAGTTCGCTCCAAGCAAAGCCGATGCGGCATTGTGAACCAGCATGGCGATCGTGAACATCGCGAGCGACGAGGTGAAGATCACACAGATCAGGGCGACGCCCATGATCGCCATGAAAAGCGCGGTAAGACCGTTCACGCCCAGGCGCCGCACGAGATACCCGTAGGCTGCAGCCGCGATGGTGGAGGAGATGGCACCGGCCGTCGCCGGAAGAGCGAGAAGTTGAGGGTCGGCGATGCCGATGCGTGAGAGATATATTGGCGCATAGACCGGAGAAATCACGAGATTCAGCCCGAGAAACGCGACCATGGCGAGAAGGCCGATCAGCGCAGGTGTAAATAGCGGATCTACCGTACCATGCCCAATATGTTCCACAGCGTGGGCTGCTCCGCTCTTGCCCAGCGCACGTGGCATGGCCAGCGCCAGCGGGATGATGGCGAGCGCGGCCAGATAAAGCAGGAAGCCCGCTCTCCAGCCGTGAGTCGCCAAGGTGGCGACCAGCGAAAAGGAGAGCACTGCACCCAATCCCGCCGTGACCGTGAGCCAACCAAACAACGCGGCTCGGCGCTCGGGAGGAAATGCGCTAATACCGGCGAGACCCGAGGTGTAGATCCCCGCTATGCACACCCCAACGACCGCACGCGCGGCCAGGATCGCCCACAAGTCGTCCAGCACGGCGGGCAGGGTGCCCGCGATGACAAAGACGATGACGCTTGGGATGATGATCCGCTTGCAGCCGATCCGACCGACCAAACCTCCGGCAAAGGGTGCACTCAGCGCAAAGACGAAGCTGGGTACCACTGTGATAAGTTGCGTCAGCAACTTGGAGTTCGGCACAGCCGCAAACGTCTCGCTCACTTGCGGCAGGAGGGGGCCAGGGGCGTAGAGCCCAAGCGCGATCGAAACGCTGCATGCCAGCAGTGCCGCGACCGTCGCGATCTGCCTTGGCCTCGATAGAGCAGATGTTTCCCCGGTGATCACGATCGCCCTCTCCCTCTAGTGTTCTTGGCCGCCACGCTTATCACGGACGCGATCTGTCAGCGGCAACGCCGCCGATCGTTCCAGCACCGCGCGGCGCGCGCATGGCAATTGCCGGTACCCACACCCGCGCCGTTCTCAACCCGCCGGACCAATACGGTCGGACACTGCGTCGTGCAGCCAAGCCATCGCCCGCTGGGCCAGCTCGCTGCTGTTGTTCTCCATCATCAGCATGTGGCCATTGCCGCAGATGCCGTGCTCCGGCAGCCAGTCAACGCTGACGTTGCGGCGAAGGCGGGCCAGTTCCTGCGCCTCGGCCACATCCGACTGCTTGAGCGCGAAACCGTCGTCCGGCAAGTTGTCGCCCCACAGAATTCGCACCGGGATATCGGGGAAGTCCGGTTGGCCGAGACCGGCGCGAGTGATGCCCGGCTCGATCGCATAGATCGCGGCGACCCCGGCCGGCCGGTGAATCGCTGCCTGCCAGCCGAGATCTCCGCCTTGCGAATGGGTCACCAGCACGGCCGGACCGATGCGATCCAGTAGCGCCAGCAACGGCGGCAGAGCGCGCGGATCGCAATAGCCGGGGTGGCCGCGCTGCACCGCTTGGAGAATACCAAAATCGGGCCAGAACTGAGCGGCGTAGGCTTCAGCGGACACGTCGGGGAAGCGTCCGCCCTGACGCGTGAAGAAGGGAATGGCGGACAGGCCTGCCGACCATGTCACTGGGGGCGCGTTCTCGCCTCCTGCCAGGACCGGCGCCGACCGGCCGCGCCATGCCTGATCGATGACATAGGTCTCGAACCCGCCGCGCACGAACAGAAGCGCCCAGCCCTCGCGGCCGTCAGGAGTGGTCTCCCAAGTCACGCCGGTGTGGCAGCCGCCGTGGATGAATACAACAGGGATCGGGAAGCGGCGTTCGGCTGGCACCATGTGCTGTACGTACATCGCACCGACGATCTGCTCGTCCTGATCGCCAGCGGCGTTGACGAACGGGCACCTCTCGCCGCCCACGTAGAAACTGTCGATCGCGGCAAGCGCGAGCGGGACCGACTCCGGGGTGCGAAGGAGCGGGCGCGTGGCTTCCGAAACGTTCGGGGCGAAATCATCCATCGGTCCTGCCTCTCCTCCCCGTCGCCTGCGGCGATCGTGTGCGATGTGGCCGCTATCGGTTCGGCATTCCTGCGAAAGCTGACAAGTTCGGCGCGTGGGCCGGAATCTTCTCTAGCTGTCC
>CBFRWL010000320.1:0-2714 GCA_965727025.1 uncultured Sphingomonas sp. | reverse complement strand
GGCGTTCACGGGCCGCTATTGGAACAATCATGAGCAGGGCGTCTATCGATGCGCCGGGTGCGGCGAGCCCTTGTTCGAAAGCGATGCCAAGTTCGATTCGGGCACGGGCTGGCCAAGCTTCACCAAGCCGATGAGCGATGATGCCGTCACCGAGCATCGCGACATGAGCCACGGCATGATTCGCACCGAGGCGCGCTGCGCCAAATGCGACGGCCATCTCGGCCATGTCTTTCCCGACGGGCCGGGCCCCGAGGGGCTGCGCTACTGCATGAATTCGGCCTCGCTCGAGTTCAAGCCCGGCGAAAAGGACTGACACGCTTCAGCGCTCCCCGCTTGTGAGCGGCCGCGATTATCGTTAATCGGGCCGCCGACACATGGCCGCATCCAAACCTTCACCCTCGCGGCGAGGCCGCCGCTGGGCGATCACTCTCCTCAAGCTCGCGATTTTCGGCTTCATCGCTCTTCTGGGCGCGCTGCTGATCGCAGTCTTCATCACCCGCGCGTCGCTGCCAGATTATGACGCGCTCAAATCCTCGCCCAACGGGCAGATGGTGCGCGTCCATGCCGCCGACGGCACCGTGATTGTGTCGCTTGGGCCGAGCTACGGCGAATGGCTGCCTTACGATCGCATTCCCCAGAATATGATCGATGCGATGGTCTCGGTGGAGGATCGACGCTTCTACATGCATCCCGGCATCGATCCGATCGGCATTGCCCGCTCGACCTGGGTTCGCGTTCAGCGCGGGCATTGGGCGCAGGGCGGATCGACCATCACCCAGCAGATCGCCCGCAACATCTTCCTCACCAACACCCGCACCTTCGGCCGCAAATTCCGCGAGATGATCCTCGCCATGGCGATGGAGCGGAAATTCTCGAAGCGGGAGATCCTCGAGCTTTATCTCAACCGCGTCTATTTCGGCGGCGGCGCATACGGCATCGATGCCGCCTCGCGCCGCTTCTTCGGGCATCCCGCCGACAAGCTTTCGCTGGAAGAGGCGGCGATCATCGCAGGGCTCGTCAAGGCGCCGTCGAACTATTCTCCGACCGCCGATGCCAAGGCCGCGATCGATCGCGCCAAAACCGTGATCGAAACCATGCGCGAGGCGGGCAAGATCAGCGCCTCCGAAGCCGAGCATGCGGATCTCGCCGCGGTCAAGCTCGCGCCCGAGCCGAAGCAGAACAGCGTCCGCTATTTCACCGACTGGGCCTTGGCGCAGCTCGACGAGATGATCGACGAAACCGGCGAGCCGATCGATGTGTGGACCACGCTTGATCTCGGCATGCAGCGCGCCGCCGATGCCGCGATCCGCGCCGATGCCCCGCCGGGAGCGCAGGCGGCGCTGGTTTCGCTGGATCGCGATGGCGCGGTGCGGGCGATGGTCGGCGGCAAGGATTATGTCTCATCCATCTATAATCGCGCCACCCAGGCGGTGCGCCAGCCTGGCTCCTCGTTCAAGCTGTTCGTCTATCTGGCTGCGCTCGAAGCAGGCGTGAAGCCGGGCGACAGCGTCGTCGACGAACCGGTGACGATCGATGGCTGGAGCCCGCGCAACAGCAATGGCCGCTTCGCCGGGCCAATCGATATCCGCACCGCCTTCGCGTTCTCGATCAATACGGTTGCGGCCAAGCTCGGCCTGCAGGTCGGCTTCCCGACGGTGGCGGATATGGCGCGGCGTTTCGGCATTACCACGCCGGTCGATACGCATCCCTCGATGGTGCTCGGAACATCGGACGTTCGTCTGCTCGACATGACCCGCGCCTTCGCATCGGTGAATGCCAAGGGCATCGCGGTGGTGCCTTATGGCATTCTCAAGGTGACCGGCACGGGCGGCAAGACGCTGTACGAGCATCAGGTGGATGATTCGCGCGTGCTGGTCGCGCCCTGGGTCGCGGCTGAGATGACGGACCTGCTCCAGACGGCGGTGAGCACCGGCACCGGGCGCGCGGCGCAGATCGGGCGGCCGGTTGCCGGCAAGACCGGCACGACTTCTTCGAACAAGGACGGCTGGTTCCTCGGCTTCTCGAGCGGGCTCACGACCGGGGTCTGGATGGGCCGCGACGATGCCCGCCCCATTCCCGGGCTGGCCGGCGGCCATGCCCCCGCCCAGGCATTTCACGATTTCATGACCAAGGCTGTCGCCAGCCGCCCCGTCGAGCAGTTCGAAACCCAGGTGACACTGCCCGACTGGCAGCTCGAACCGGACGATGAGGCCTATTACACCAACTCGGCGGATCAGCCGCAGCCACCGTTGGTCGACGAGAATGGCTTGCCGGTTGAGCAGCCGGGATATCAGGATGCGCAGCCCGACAGCACGTCCCCCGATCCCGATCAGCCGCAGGACAGGCAGAAGCTCGACCAGCAATGGATCGATGGCGTGCTTGGCCGCGGCAACCGCCGCCCGCCGCCCGATAATCGCCCGAACCCTTGATCAGGCGCCGACGAGCGCTTCCTTCATCCAGTCGGGCACCAGCGCGTCGCCCGGCGCGGTGACGGCCCGCCGTTCGAAGCTGCCATCGGGAAGCCGCATCAGCCGGCGGTTGACCTTCTGGCGATAGTTCATCCGCGCGGTATTTTCCTGGCCGACATAGCAGCCCTTGGTGAAGCTGACCCCGTTGAGCAGATCGGCATTGCATTCGAGCCAGAGATATTTGTCCGAACCCAGATCCTCGATGCCTTCCGCCACGCCCAGCGATCGGCGGTGATCGTGCCAGCC
>CBFRWL010000319.1:0-2774 GCA_965727025.1 uncultured Sphingomonas sp. | reverse complement strand
TCGAGCGCGCAGCTCGGCGCCTCGAACGGTCTGGGCATGCCGCAGGTGACGTATAATATGCCGGCCTATGTAGGGCTTGAGCCGGGGCTGGATTTTCTCTCCTTCAATCCGGCCACGCCCAAACAAGTAAAGATCTTCTTCCAGGACGATACGCCGGGCGACGTCGTTCGCGTCATCACCGCAGGCGTGGCTCAGGGCAACCCGGGCGGCGGTGGTCCGGGAAGCGCGGTGCCCGAGCCCGAGGCTTGGGCGCTGCTGCTCGCGGGTTTCTTTGCCGCCGGATCGGCAATCAGGCGGAAACGGCATAAAACCAAGACAATGGTGACCTGATCGCAGCTTCGTCGCAAAGCAGCAAAATTCCCGTAACATGCGCGTGCCAACGTCCGGACCAGAGGGGCGTTAACCATGAACGAGTCGGGCGCGCAAAGGCTGGGATATCTTGACGGCCTGCGTCTTGTCGCTGCCTGCGCCGTGGTCGCCCAGCATCTTTTCGAACGCTTCCACACGCCCTGGGCCAAGGCAATCATTGCCCCCGCGCCGGGCGTGTTCGGGGTCGTGCTGTTCTTCATGATCAGCGGCTTCGTCATCCCCTTTTCGGTGAGAAAGGGGCTTGCGCCGCGTAGCTTTGCGATCCGCCGGATCATGCGGATCTATCCGGTCTATCTGACGGTGCTCGCGCTGGCGACGATCGCCGGCATTTCGGGCCTTATGCCGCACCTCGCCTTCATTCCCACGGCAGGGCTGAAAGCCTGGGTGGCAAATCTGCTGTTGGTGCAGGATCTGGTCTCGGCACGGAATTTCTATTCGGTGAGCTGGACGCTGACCATCGAGCTGATCTGGTATGCGCTGTTCGCGCTGCTGCTCAAGACGAGCGGCACGCGCGCCGGCGACGTCAGCGCGATCGCGGCGCCGGCGGCGATGATCGCGCTCACCCTCGCCTCGCTGCTGATCGGGAGCCGCATCCCGCTTGGCCGGCCCGGTATGATCTACGCGGCCGTCATCGGCTACCAGACCTACCGGTTCATGGCCGGCGAGGTGAGCCGAGGCTATTGGCGGAGCAACCTCATCGGCTTTCTGCTGGTGACGCTGGCGAGCAACTTCGTCGCCTTCGGCATCTTCCATCATCCGAACATCACGGTGATGCAAGCGATCGGGCCGTGGACGCTTGCGCTGCTGCTCTTCGCCGCGAGCTTCGCCCTGCCGGGGCTGCGCGGGCGGCACGGGCTGGGCCATCCTTTGCTCGTCGGGCTGGGCGCGATCAGCTATTCGATCTACATGATGCACCCGTTCGCTATCGCGATTGGGGTGCATCTCGGCTCGCCGCTTCTGGTCGTTCCCGCCGCGCTGGCACTGACCTTGCTCTTTGCCTTGGTCAGTTACACTCTGATCGAGAAGCCCGGCATCCGCGCCGGCCGCGCGCTTGCCGAGCGGGCGCGCTCCGCACCGCGCGTCGCCGCAGCCTTGTCCTGACCATGTCGACCCAAGCCGAACGCCTGACGAGCGACGTGCGCACGCTGAGCCCCGTGCAAAGCCGGGCCAAGGCCGACACACGGATCGGCTGGATCGACGTAGCGCGGGGCATCGGCATCATTCTCGTCATCGCGGGCCATGCCGCCGGCGGCATCATTGACGGGCCGGGCGGCCAGTCGATGCCGTGGCTGCGCTATGCCTTTCTGGCACTTTACACCTTCCACATGCCGGTCTTCTTCTTCCTGGCCGGGCTGTTCGTAGTCGAGCGGCTGGAGCGCGGCACAGCTGCTTTCCTCAAGGCGATCCTGATAACGATCGTTTATCCTTATTTCCTCTGGTCGATCATCCAGTTCAGCCTGATCTATGCGTCGGGCTCGCTGGTGAACCATCCCGTCGAAACCTATTGGGCGACGATCATCGCGTTGCCCTGGCGGACGGTCTCGCAATTCTGGTTCCTGCACGCGCTGTTCCTCGTGCATCTGCTCGGGCTCGCCGCATGGCGGACGGGCGGCCGCGCCGCAGTGCTCGTCGCTGCGGTGGCGGTGAAGCTGATCGCCATGTTCGTGCCGAGCACGCCTGCGCTCAGCCTCGCGGCGGGCAATGCGCCTTATTATGCGCTCGGGCTCGCAATCGGTTGGCAAAAAGCCTCGGCGATCTTCGATACCATGTCCGATCGACTGCGGATCGGCACTGGCCTCTGCGCGGTGTTGGCGATCATCCTGCTCTGTTCGGAGGCGGATCAGCTCCAACATATGCTGCGCGTCGAAACCGCAAGCTCGTCCGGCATCGCACGCATTGCATGGATGCCCGCAATGCTGCCCGCAACGTTGCTGGGCGGCGCGACGCTGCTGATCATCGCGAGCGCCCTTGCGCAATCGGGCGGCAGAATCTCCCAACTGCTGGAGCGGATCGGCAAGCTTTCGATGCCGATCTTCCTGGTGCACATCCTATTCATCGCCGGTACCCGGATTGTTGCGACCCATATTTTCCACATCGCGGGCGCACCGCTGCTGCCACTGCTGGTGGTGATCGGCGTCGGCGGCCCCTTGCTCGTCAAAGCCGCGACCGACCGGATCGGCGCCAGCAAGTCGCTGGGGTTGCGCTGACATGGCTACGCGTCCCGACATCGTCATCAACGGAAAATTCCTGTCGGTTCCGATGACCGGCGTTCACCGCGTGGCGCATGAGCTGGCCAATGCGCTGGCGGAGATCTCAGCCGAACGAAAACTTCCCGAGGTCGAAGTCTGGTTACCCGAAGACGGCACCGCGCGTGCCACGCTGATCCGCCTGCCGACGCGCGTCAA
>CBFRWL010000318.1:0-2797 GCA_965727025.1 uncultured Sphingomonas sp. | reverse complement strand
GTCTTTGTCCTTGA
The DNA here is from genome assembly GCA_965727025.1 of uncultured Sphingomonas sp. Classification (GTDB taxonomy): domain Bacteria; phylum Pseudomonadota; class Alphaproteobacteria; order Sphingomonadales; family Sphingomonadaceae; genus CANJQJ01. Next base: position 2,783 of record CBFRWL010000318.1, on the reverse strand, counting down.
TCAGGCCGTGAGTCGACGGTCGTTCGCCATCCGATCCTTCCATGCGTCTCCGTCAGGGAGCTTACGTGTCCCGCCGCGACAACTCACCAAACAGCGCGCGTAGTTCGTTCACGACATCTGCGGGTCGCTCGGCAGCAGCGAAGTGGCCGCCGCCGTCCAGCACTGACCAGCGCTGCAGGTTGCATCGCTCGGCTGCGAGCTTGCGAGGCATCATCACCACTTCCTTCGGTGACACGACGATCCCCGTCGGCACCGTGATTTGCGGCGGGGTTTCCGCCTGCGGACGCCGCCGCCCATCGGACCAGTCCCTGTACCAGCGCATCGACGTCCCGATCGTGTTGGTGAGCCAGTATATTGAGGCGAGGGTGCAGAGGAAATCCTTGCCGTAATAGTCGGCGAGGTCGCCAGGGCAGTCGCTCCAGTCACGTCGGCGCTGCCAGATCCACGCCGCCAGGCCAATCGGGGAGTCGTTCAGGGCGTAAGCCAGCGTCTGCGGAATATGATCGTGCACCGCGACGTGGGTCAGCTTGGGGAGCATGGACAGCGTGCGATCGCGCATCCACCGCTCATCCTCGGCCCACATGTCCTGGGGCACATCGAACGGGTCCACGCCCGGTAGTGCCGGCATAGTCAACAGGATCGCGATGAGATGGTCCGGGAAGGCGGCCGCGAGTTCCCCGGTGACAGCGGCGCCGACATCCCCTCCGGCCGCGCCGTAACGCTCATAGCCGAGCACGTGGTACATCAGCCGGTCCCAGATTACCGCGATCCTTGCCGCGTCGAACCCGCCGGAGCGTAGCGGCGCAGAAAAGCCGAAGCCGGGCAGGGAGGGGATCACCACATCGAACGAGCAGGCCGGATCGCCCCCATGCGCAGCCGGATCGGTCAGCGGCTCCAGCACGTGCCGATAGTCCCAGAAGGTCCAAGGCCAACCATGCGTCAGCACGATGGGTGTGGGATTGGGGCCCTTGCCGCGAATATGCATGAAGTGGACCGGCACATCGTTGATCAGGACCTTGAACTGCGGGTAGCGGTTCATGGCCGCTTCCTGCGCGCGCCAGTCGAAATCGGACGCCCAATAATCCGCCATCCGCATCAGCCAGTCCCGCTCCACGCCGAAGGACCAGTCCTGATTGTCGAAATCGTCAGCCCAGCGTGTGCTGCGAAGCCGCCGGACCAGATCGTCCAGCGCCGCGTCGGGAATGGCGATAGTGAAGGGGGTGGGCGTACTGTGGTGCGTCATTGCTGATGCTCTCCCAAAGATAACCGGGATCAGACGGCGGTGGGTCTGAGCAGCGCTTCGGTGCCGCCGTCGATGAAGAGGATCTGACCGAGGAGATAGCTCCCCTCCATTTCCGCCAGGAAGGCCGCCACCTCGGCGACTTCATCGGCCTCGCCGAAACGGCCTACCGCGTTCGGCTGGTAGGTAGCGAGCATCTGTTGCCCCTCCGCGCTAGAGAAGACGATGTCGTTCATCGGCGTCTTGATCACGCCGGGCGCGATCGCATTGAGGAGGATGCCCGAGCCGGCCCATTCCGGCGAGATGGCCGCGCGGCGCAGCCACCGCCCGAGCGCGACCTTGCCGGAGCAGTAACAGGTATCCGCATCGAGTGTCAGGCTGGCCAGCACCGTCTGCTCGTCCTTCTCCAGCAGATCGGCGACCAACCCTTCGTCAATGGCCGGCAGCAGCATCGCCGTGGAGCAGAAGGTGACGGCGCGCGGCGCGCGGGAGCGGGCGAGGAGGGGGCGCAACCCCTCGAGCGTGGCGATCGCGCCGTAATAGTTGATCGCGATCGTGGCTTGCGGCTGCGGCACGCTGGCAATCGCCGCCGCAGCCACGACGGCATCGATTCCCTGCGGAGATGCGCGCTCGACCGCTTCGATCATCGCGGCGCGCCCGTCCGGTGTGCTCAGGTCGGCGACGATGTCATCCGGCCCCCCCTCGCGACGATCCACCCCAATCACCCGGTGCCGCTGCCGACGGAACCGCTCGGCGGTCGCCTTGCCGATCCCCGATGCCGAACCGGTCACGACCATGGTCTTGCTCATCAAACTGCCCTCTGACGCTGCCCGCCGTTGGCGTGCTCAAACGCCGCCGTCTTGCCGCGGGTGCGCGTCTCGCGCGTCGTCCGAATGCATGTGCGCCTTTTGCGCAAATCGTCCTATGCAAGTCCCAGGCAGCAGAGGCTTTTGACGATCATGACCGATGCCTTGTACGAACTTGTGGACCGCGTGGCGATTTGCGAACTCAAGGCGCGTTATTTCCGCGCGGTCGACACCAAGGACTGGGACACATTCGAGTCGCTTTTCGCGGATGACGCCGTGCTGAGCGCGCCGGACGATAGCCCGGACCTCGTTTTTTCCAGCCGTTCAGCGGTCCGGGCCGGCGTCTCTTCCTCGCTCAACGGTATCGCGACTGTCCACTTCGGCCACATGCCGCAGATCGGTTTCGATGGACCGGACGAGGCGCATGGCGTCTGGGCGATGGAGGACGAGTTGTTCTTCGACGACGTACCGGCATCGCCGATCGCTTACCTTCACGGCTACGGCCATTATCACGAGCGCTACGTGCGGATCGACGGTGCGTGGAAGTTCCGTAGCGTGGAGCTGCGCCGGCTGCGGGTGGAGACCCGCCCGCGCTGACGACGGTCGCCTCCCGCCCAGGCTGGCGATCGATCGCCGGGAGGTCGCGAACGCGCTCGACCGGGCAGCTCAGACGCTGCTCGTTGGGCTTGCGGCTGCCGGCCGCTGCCGCCGCCATTTGGCAGCGGCCGATCTTGCCC
>CBFRWL010000317.1:0-2809 GCA_965727025.1 uncultured Sphingomonas sp. | reverse complement strand
TCAGTCGCCCTGGATGAGCGAGTGGCGGCGCGTATCCCGCATGGCGAGATAGACGCAGAGCGAGACCGCACAGCAGCCGGCCACATACCAGAAATACCATTGCTCATGGCCCATCTTCTTGAGCCAGAACGCGATATATTCCGCGGTGCCGCCGAACAGCGACACCGACACCGCATAGGGCAGGCCGACGCCGAGAGCGCGAACCTCGGCTGGAAACAGCTCCGCCTTCACGACGGCGTTGATCGAGGTGTAGCCGCTCACGATGACCAATGCGGCCAGCAGCAACAGAAAGCCTTGCGTGAGATCGCTCGTCCGCGCGAGCAGATCGAGAATCGGCACGGTCAGCAGCATGCCACCGATCCCGAAGCCGATCAGCAGCGGCTTGCGGCCCCAGCGATCCGAGAGCGCGCCGAACAGGGGCTGGAGCAGCATGAAGACCAGCAGCGCCAGCGCGGTGATCAGCGTGGCATCCTCCTTGCTCCAGCCCGACGTGTTGACCAGGAATTTCTGCGCATAGGTGGTGAAGGTATAGAAGGCGACGGTCCCACCCAAAGTGAGGCCGGTCACTACCATAATCTGTCGCGGATGCGCGCGGATCAAGTGCACCACGCCGCGTTTCCCCTCCGCAGGTAACGCGTGCTCGAATGCCGGCGTTTCGGCAATGCCCCGGCGCAGATAGACCGCCGCCACTGCCAGCAGCCCGCCAATCGCGAAGGGAATGCGCCAGCCCCAGCTTTCAAGCTGTTCGGGCGTGAGGAAGACCTGCTGGAGCAGGATCAGCACCGCCAGCGCAACCAGCTGGCCCATGATCAGCGTCACATATTGAAAGCTGGAATAGAAGCCGCGATGCGCCCGCATCGCCATCTCGCTCAGATAGGTCGCGCTGGTGCCATATTCGCCGCCCAGGCTGATGCCCTGCACGATCCGCGCGATCAACAGCAAAGCAGGCGACAGCACGCCGATCGTGCCATAGCCGGGCGTGAGTGCGATCATCAGCGATCCGGCGCACATCAGCGTCACGGAAAGCGTGAGCGCTGCCTTGCGGCCATGCCGATCGGCATAAAGCCCCATCAGCCAGCCGCCGATCGGCCGCACGATGAAGCCGACCGCGAAGACCGCAGCCGCGTTCAGAAGCTGCGCGGTGCGGTCGCCCGCCGGGAAGAACGCCGACGCGAAATAGAGCGAGAAGGCCGAATAGACATACCAGTCATACCATTCGACGAGGTTGCCGATCGATCCGCCGAATATCGATTTCAGCCGCTGCGCGGCGCTCGTCGCGGGCGCAACCTCTTCGGCGCCCAGGGATGCGCGGCTCAGCTCAGCCAGTGGATATCGACCGGCAATTCGCATTCGGCGAGCACGCGACCGACCGGAAGCGGCGATTTGCTGCCCTGCTCGATCGCCTCCTCCAGAACCGCGCGCTTGCTGTCGCCCGAGCCGACGATGATCAGCGTCCGCGCCGAAAGGATCGCCGAGCGCGTCAGCGAAACACGCGCCACCGGGGCGTTATCCGGCATCGGATCCGGCATCACGCCGATCGCGCGGCGGCTCGCCGGCGCCTCGATCGCGTCGTTCAGATCGGGTCCGGGAAAGATCGAGGCGACATGGCCGTCCGGCCCCATGCCGAGCCAGACGAGGTCCGGCGGCCATTTGATGTCGCCCAGCCGCGCATTGGCGGCATTTCCGGCAGCCTTGTAATCGGTCGCGCTCTCGCTGACGATCGGCACGACCCGTGCGCCCAAAGGCAGGAAATAGCGCGCGATCATCGCGATGTTGCTCAGCGGATCGCTGACCGGCACCAGCCGGTCGTCCGTCGGAATGATCGTGACCTTCTTCCAGTTGAGCTTGGCCTTGACCAGCTTCTCGTAGATCGGAACAGGCGTGGTTCCGCCCGGAAGCGCGAGCAAAGCCTCGCCCCGCGCATCCAGCGCGCTTTCGACGATGAAGCCGACATCGCCGGCGACCGCTTCGGCCATCTCGGACGGGCTGTCATAGTCCCACCATTCCGCTTCGATCATAGCCAACCTTCCTGTCGGAGGGGCTTCGGCGAATCCGGCGGGAAAGTCGAGCGAGATTTACACATAAATATCGGCGGGCACGACGAAGGGGCGCTCGCAGCCGCGAAACGCCCCTCCGCCCGGATCGTCAGAAGGCGGCGCCGAACCCGGCCAGGACCTGGTGGCGCGAAAAATCGCTCTGATAGTTGGTGTAGCGATATTCGAGCTTGCCGTAGAGATGCGAGCCCAAGCCCAGCTGCAGACCCGCGCCGAGCCGCAGGCCATCGCCATTGGAGGCGATCGAGCCACTGGTCGTGCCATCGTCATAGGTCGCCTTCACGCGGCCATTGGCATAACCCGCCAGCGCATAGATTTTGTGCATGTCCGACAGCTTGTAGCCGATCCGGCCCACCACGCTTAGATCGCGCCCGGCCTTCACGCAGGCGCGGTCGCCCAGCACCAGGACATCCGAAGCGCAGGCCTTGGTGCTGCTGTCATCGGCGCTGCCCTCGATGCCAACGAACGCCTTGCTGCCGAGATCGACGTCATAGCCGGCCGCGATGCCATAGGCGACGCCGCTCTTCGAGTAACCGGAAACGGAGACATGATCCCAGCCGCCATGCACGTCGGCATGAAAAGTACCGGCAAATGCAGGCGCAGCAATAGTCAACGCGGCAAGCGCGCTCAAATAAGTAAAACGCATTTTAATGAAAACCCCTGTGGTGATCGGTTCTTGCGACCCTTAACCGCTCTTGCGGCGGCGGGCGGCCCTCTAACCACCGAAGCTATGCAGGGCAAGCAGAATTGTGGCG
>CBFRWL010000316.1:0-2815 GCA_965727025.1 uncultured Sphingomonas sp. | reverse complement strand
CGGAACCATTCGCAGAGTTCGGCGGGCGCGAGGTTGGGATCGCTGAACAGGAAGCGCACGACCGCGACCGCCTGGTCGGCGGCGGCCATCGTCGGCCCGCGCTCCAGCCCGGCGACGTCCATCATTCCCATCACGTTGGTGAACAGCTCGCGCAGCGCGGTCTTGCCGCGATAGACGCCGGCCATCGGCAGCGTATCGGCCTCGGTGATCACCACATCATCGGTCAGCATCGTCTCGGCCAGATCGAAATCGCCGACGCTCGTGGCGGTGTACAGCTTGTCGAGCAGCGCGCTGATCTCTTCGTGCGTCATCGCATTCCCCTCCAGGATCTGCCGCAAATCTCGCCGTGTCCGCGCTTTTGCGCACCTAGTGCTTAAACTAGCTGCCGCACGCCCCTGTCACCGACGCATAAGATGGCGCGATTCAAGAAGAAGGACAAGGCTTGATGATCATCGTCGCGGGTACAATGACGTTCGATCCGGCGCTGATGGAGGAGTTCGTGCGCGATGTCGCGGCGATGCGCCCCAAGGTGCTGACCGAGCAGGGCTGCCTCCATTATTCGTTGCTGGTCGAGGATGCCGCCGCCGGGCTCGTCAATGTTTACGAGCGCTGGGACAGCCAGGATGCGCTGACGGTGCATTTCACCATGCCCTGGATCGCCGAGTTCTTCGCCAAATATGGGCCGCAGCTCAAGGGCTCGACAGTGGAGGTGTACGACGTCGCCGGCGTGCGCCCGCTCCCGCAAATGTAAGGCTCGGCCATGCGCCGCCGGCGGTCTGGGGCGAACTGCATGAGCGATAAGGTCAGGGACTGAACCCCTCCCCTTCAGGGGAGGGGTGAGTTCGCAGATGTTAGGCGATCTTGAGGATCAGCTTGCCGTTATTCTCGCCCGAAAACAGGCGCATGAACGCGGGATAGGCGTTTTCCAGACCTTCCTGCACATCCTCGTCGATGCGCAGCCGGCCTTCGCCCATCCAGTGCGCCATCTCGACGCCTGCCTCGCCGAACCTGGCGACATGATCGGCCACGAGAAAGCCCTTGATCGTCGCGCGCTTGACGATGACCTGCCAGAGGTTGCGCGCGCCGACCGGCTCGGGGTTGTTATATTCGCTGATCAGCCCGCACAGCACGATCCGCGCATGCTGCGCCAGGTTCATGAGCTCGGCATCGAAGACGTCGCCGCCGACATTCTCGAAGATGATATCGGCGCCATCGGGCGCGGCGGCGCGGATCTCCGCGGCAAGCGCCTCGACGCTCTTGCCGCGATAGTCGATCGCGACGTCGAAGCCGTAATCCGCGATCAGCCGGCGGCATTTCTCCGCGCCGCCGGCGATGCCGATCACCCGGCAGCCCTTGATCTTGCCGATCTGCCCGACCGCCGAGCCCACCGCGCCGGCCGCGCCGGAGACGAGCAGCGTCTCACCCGGCTGGGGCTTCGCATCCTCCAGCAGGCCGAAATAGGCGGTGAGCCCCACCGCGCCCATCGCCGAGAGGAATTTGGTGGGCGAGGGCATCTGCGAAACGTCGATCTTCATCGTGAAGCCGCCGGGCTGGACCACCGAATAATCCTCGATGCCGTTCAGCCCCAGCACCCAGTCCCCGGCTGCGAAACCAGGATTGGCGGAGGCGTGGACGACGCCGACAGTGGTCGCGCGCACCGCATCGCCGAGCGGGATCGGCGGCATGTAGCTCGGCGCGTCGTCCATCCACCCGCGCTGCGCGGGATCGAGCGAGGCATAATGGTTGCGCACCACAAAGCTTCCCGCCGCAGGAACAGGGATGTCTTCCTCGGCGATGCGGAAGTCTTCGGATACCGGCGTGCCGACAGGGCGGCGAACAAGCAGGAAACGGCGGTTGACAGGCATGATCCCTCCATCATTTTCACCTTCGCATGCGGCAAAAATGCCGCACCTGTAACAAGTAGCAGTTCGCAAAAGGCCCAGTTCCAGACAAATTTGGAACACTGTCAGACCGGCCGCCAAGGCCTCATAGGGGTAGGATCAATGAAAGCATCCATGGGGGGCGCGCTTTTTGCTGCGCTAACGACGACCGCACTTATTTCTTTCACGCCCGCTTATGCGCAGGACGCGGCGCCCGCACCTGCGCCCGCCGCATCGGCAGCATCAGCCGATATCGGCGACATCATCGTCACCGCCCGCCGCCGTTCGGAAACCTTGCAGACCACGCCAGTCGCGATCACGGCGGTGAACACCGCGATGCTGGAAGCCAAGGCGGCGGTGAACATCGGCGATCTTCAGGGCGCCGCGCCGGGCCTGTTGATCACGCAGCAGAATTCGGGCGCGCAGGCGGCCAACATCTCGATCCGCGGCCTGACCTATGCCGATATCGAAAAGTCGCAGACGCCGACGGTGGGCGTGGTGGTCGACGGCGTCACCATCGGCACCAATACCGGGCAGCTCCAGGACGCGTTCGACATCGCGCAGATCGAGGTGCTGCGCGGCCCGCAGGGCACGCTGTTCGGCGCGAACACGATCGGCGGCGTGATCAACATCACGCGCACCAAGCCGACGATGGAGCCGGGGCTGAAGGCCGAATTCAGCTATGGCCGCTGGAACACGTGGAGCGGCAAGGCGATCCTCAACTATGGCAATGGCGAAAGCTGGGGCGTCAAGCTGTTCTACTTCCACAACCAGACCGACGGCTTCTACCATAATGTGACCCGCAATACTTCGGACGGCTGGAGCAAGGGCGACAGCTATGGCGGCAGCCTGTTGTTCAAGCCCACCGGATCGGGCTTCGATGCCGAGCTGACGGTCGAAAATGTGGTGCAGAGCTTCAATCCGGTGGTGAGCAA
>CBFRWL010000315.1:0-2837 GCA_965727025.1 uncultured Sphingomonas sp. | reverse complement strand
GTACAAGACCGCGAACATGATCCGGTTAGCATCGGGCTGGCAAGGCAGCCTTTGTCCAAAGAGACGAGGCAATGAGACAATGCTGTTCTCTACACGAGGTCTTGAGCCTTGATCGTGCCGCACAGTCAATGTTGGCGCGCAGGGAGTTGTGGGGGAAGCAGATTGCACATCGGGCTTCGATTCCGTGGCGTTCCTTGCGGTTGTGCGTATGACTTGGCAAACGATTCGCGGCCGGATAGGTGTTCGCGGGGCACCATGTCCGCGCTTGAGGCTACGCCGACATCTCTCATATTGCCGTCAAAATCGAAAGAACCAGCCGATGACCAGCAAGTTTCGTCTTTCGCCCGATTTCGAACCGATCGTCGAGGCAATGAAAGACTTGCCATTCCCCCGCGAAAGAACCCTGGACCAATTGCGCCACGGCACCGACTATGCGATTTTTGGAACACCCGAACCGGTTCAGGATATCCGGGAGTTCGTGATCGAGGTGCCGAACGCGAACATTGGTGCGCGACTCTATCGGCCCCAGGAAGAGCCATCGGCCTTGTTGGTGTACTTCCATGGTGGCGGCTGGGTCATGGGCGACCTGGGTAGCCACGACCATACGCTTCGCGCCCTGGCGAACCGTACGAAGTTTGCGATCCTTGCGGTCGATTACAGACTGGCGCCCGAGTTTCCGTTTCCTGCAGCGTTCGAGGACGCCCTGGCTGCCCTGAATTGGGCTTGGCAGGAACGCAAGGCACTGGCAGGCAAGGACATCGACCTTATCGTCGGCGGCGATAGCGCCGGCGGCAATCTTGCCGCCGCCGTTGCGCTGGCCACCAGGTCAAGCGGACCGGAACTGGCAGGGCAACTTCTGGTCTACCCGGTGCTGGACGGGAATTGCACTGGAACCAGTTACGCTACGCGCGGCGATTGCCCCATCCTCACCGCGGAGGACATGCGGTGGTACTGGGACCAATATGCGCCCGGATCTTCGGTCCGGAGCGACATTCGCCTGTCACCTGCAGCCTGCGAGGACCTCGCCGGAAGTCCGCCGGCGATTGTGGCCGTTGCGGGTTTGGATCCGCTACGGGATGAAGCGCTCGACTATGCCGTGCAGCTTGCACGCAGCGATGTGAAAGTGCGCCTGCTCCATTATCCGGACCTTCCCCACGGCTTTTTCAGCTTTCATTCGCTCTGCCCCTCAGCGAGCAAAGCCTTCGACGAAATCGCCAAGCAGTTGCGCGATCTGGTTACCGCGACTCCGGGCTGACTCTGAATATATTTTCAGCCCCGTTCTCACTTCGATCGAAATGCACCCCGTAAAGAATGTCCTTATGGCTGATGCGAGATAGTGCTCTCGCTCAGCTTCCGACAATTGATCATCTCCAAAACAGCAAATTGCGACGCTCCATACCGTGCTGCTGTCAAGAAGTGGCCGGTTGAGAACCTGCTTCGACATTGTCCATGAAGCTCGGCAACCCTTTCACGCTGATCCGGTAATTAAGCCTGGCCTGCTCCGGATCATCACCATATTCGATATGGGTCGCCCGATGCATGACAGAGAAGTTGTCCCACATCAGGATCTGCCCTGGAAGGAGCTTCGCCTGTTGCACAAACTTCGCCTGGGACGCGTGCGCCTTGAGCTCGGCGATCAGGCGGGAACCCTCGGCCTCATCCATGCCCACAATGCCGAAAGCCGATCCCCCGAGCCCATAGAGGGCCTTTCTGCCGGTGACAGGATGGACGCGCACGAGCGGCTGGACGACCGGGTCCGGCACGGTGGTGCCGACGTTGAGTTCAGGCGGCAGATCCTCCGGCCGCACGATCCGCTCGTCGGCTGCGGGAGTAGCCGCGCTGACCGCGTGGCGCACATGCAGCGATTGGAGGCGAGACTGGTCCGACGGTGACAGGTCCTCGAACGCCGCCACAAGATCGGCAAACAGCGTCTGGCCGCCTTCTCTTGGAGCTTTTGCGCCCAACAGCATCGTGACAGTAGCCGGGACCGTTTCATAGGAACTGTCGCAATGCCAATGGTTCGCCACGTTGCGGACCGGGTTTGGAACGGCGGTCGAATTGGACTGGACGATCAATTCGGGGAATTCGGCCTGCCGATTCTTGCTCGCGATCAGCAGGACCGGTTCGCCCCAGCGCCGACCGAAGGCGACATAGGAGGCAAGGTCGATCTCCTGATCCTCCAGGACCAGCACGCGATTATGGAACAGCAGATCTGCTATTCGGCGCAACTCGCCATCGTTCATCTCGAAAGCATTGCGGCCCGTGACCACAACGCCATACGGGCCATCGAGCGGACGGATATTCAGGTCATCCACTAGTAACACCCCTAAGCAAAGTCATTGAACATTGAAGCAATCACGGATTGATCGTTCAGCCGGCCTCCTGAGCAACGAGGAGGCGGAGGCACCCGTCACCGCTCGCGAAGTCCGGCGCGACGCCCATCTGCCGGTTCCAGCTGGCCAGATCGAAATAGTCGCGCCAGCGCGAGATCTTGCCTTCGTCATTCACGACCCATGCGCCCATCGAAGGGGCATAAACCGTTCGCCCGTCCTTCAACTGAAATATGTCGAGCCGCTCCGTCAGCACGGTTTTCGTCTCTTCGTTGACCGCGATGTTGAACACCTTCCAGGGAGCTTGGTCGCATTGGGCAAGGTGCGCCGCATTGGCCGCGCGAATGGCTTCCTTGCCGACGATCGGGTCCATGGGGACGTTTTCGAACACGGCGTCATCCGCCAGCTGCTCCATCATCAGCTCGATGTCGCCGGTTTCCCAAGCCTTGATGACGTTCCTAACCGGTATTGTCCTGTCCATCACCGCTTCCACCTTCCAAGAGGTGC
>CBFRWL010000314.1:0-2862 GCA_965727025.1 uncultured Sphingomonas sp. | reverse complement strand
CGCCGCGAGTCCGGCAACGATCGCGCCATTCACCATCCGGCGGCTGAACATGCTAATGGCCGAGCTCGAAGCTGATTTGGGGCTGGTCAGTCACCGCCTCGGACAGAGCGTAAATGCCGGATCGATCGCTTTCGAGGACCGAACTCCTCATGATCGCAGCATCTCCCGTCATCACGCGGAGCGTTCTTGCCGCTGTTCCGAACCTCACGGTCACGCCTTTGGCGTCCGAAGCTATGGTGGTGCGGTCTCGGCCGTTCGACAGGAAGGCCGGGTATCGCAGGATCAACCCGTCGACCGGACCGGACACATCCGCGCGGACGATCAGCCTGTCAGACTTGAGCACATAATGTTCGGTGACCCTCTTCACCGCTGCGCCGGTCAAGTCGTAGCGAACCGAAAATGCCAGTGCATCGGAAGTTTTGCCGTCAAAGCTCACCGCTGCCTTAACCCGATCCGCCGGAAACTCGGCTAACGCCTCGACCCGGCGTCCGACGCGCCAGGCGACGCCGGTAGCGACTCCGCCACCTCCGATCGGCAAGGCAGTTGAGAGGTTTGAGGACAGAGCTACATCATCGCGCAACAGCCCAGTCTGGTTGTGCTCGACATCGGCGCCTGTATCGATCTCGATCGCATGGCCGTGGAAATTCGCAAAGATTTTGCGGAAGTCCGGTAGCGCGACGAGGAAATCTCCTTGTTCGGCGGGCGCGGTCCCTTCCTCGATACGTTCATCGCTGAATGCCCAGGCGAGCGCCAGATAGGCCGCACTGAGCAAATTATATTGCGAGATGAACGAATATTGCTCGTAGCCAAACCGCCGTGCGGGATCGAAAAAATTCTTGGTGACGGTGAACTCACCTGAGGACAGCAGCCATCGGTGCGCAGACACGGCAGCGAGATGCGCTGCACGCTTGAAGGCGGCCGCCTCAACCGGGTTCGTCCCTGCCAGTCGGCGCGCCCAGATTTCAAAAGCGGCGCACTGCATCGCATCGTTCCACACATGGCCAGCACTGCGTCCGCCGACCGGGAAATCCCCGTTTGGCGATTGCATCAGCAATGAAGCCCAGGCGCCGCGGTAAAGTAATGTTTCGAGCGCGGCGCGATGCGGCCCGCCATAGCCCTCTTCAAGCAGCATCAGGAAATTGAAGCGCGCCGCCGCGTCATAGACCAGCGGAAAGCCGGGATCGCGATAAAGCCCCGCCGGGGTGAAACGCGGCATTTGAGCATCGAGATAGCGCGCGACGAAGGCGCCATCGGTGAAGCCATAGCGAGACCTCAGATATTCGCCAAGGATGGCGTTGCTATTCCAGTTCATCACGTCGGGCTGGCCGAGGCCGATCCTGTCCGAATAGGCCAGATCAGGATCGATCTTGCGAAGATCGCGCTCCCAATTCTGCCGTGTCGAGAGATCGACGCGGTCGCGCAGCAGCCGGTAAGCCGCCATCGTGGGATAGATGAAAAAATCGCCGGTTCGATCCGATGCGCTGTGCGTCGCCAGCGCCTCGATCGAACGCCCGAGCGCACGGCTCGCGCTCTTCAACAGCTCAGGCCGCAAGCCGCTGTGCACCAGCATTGCCGCGGCGAGCGCATAAGAGGGCGTGCTATACTGGATTTCGCGATGCGCGTAGGGATCGATGATCGCACCGCTTGCGTCCTGATAAGGCGCGAAGTGACGGACGATGCCGTCGACCATCGTCAGATAATCGCCGCGCGCAATATGGGTGGGAGCTGGAGGCGCGCTGGCCGATAGTGCTGCACGCGCGTCGCGGATTGCGGGTTCGAGCGGATTGGCCCTGTTGGCGGCATCGGGCATGGGGATCACCGCATGATCCTGCCCCGCCATAAGCAATGGCCTGGGCTTGAAATGGTGCAGCAATCTGCGGCCGGCATAGAGGCCGGACGCCACCATCAGCAGCAACAGGGCCGCGACGAACAGAAGTCTGAACGGCTTTCTCCGCGTCCCGCTCATGATCATCTGAATTTCCCCCAAGAGCGCCTTCGGACCACCCAGTCTTCCTTGCGCTCACAAGATTATGGCCCGGTTAAATGTGCAGGAAAAGCAACGAAGTGAAATGCAGCTATTTTGCGCGTCTTAGGCCGGAACATCGCTGTTTCCCGTTGGTTCTAGCCTCTCAATCCCGGAGATCGCATATGGATGACGCGCAAACCCGCGAGTTGCGGGACGATGCCCCTTTGCCTGCGTGGAAGCATGGCGACGCCGTGGACGCGGCGACCGATGCGCTGATCGAACCGAGGGGCGATCAGCTTTTCAGCAGCACCGTTACCATCAACAAACCGCGCTCCGAATTATTCGCCTATTGGCGTGATTTCACGAAACTACCGAGCTTCATGGACAATCTCGAACGCGTCGACATCATCGACGAGAAACGATCCCATTGGGTTGCCAAGGCGCCGGGTGGCACCACCGTGGAATGGGATTCGGAGATCGTCGAGGAACAGCCCGACACATATATTGCCTGGGCTTCTACAGAGGACGCTGACGTGCCGAATAGCGGCCGCATCGATTTCCGCGATGCGCAGGCGGACCGTGGGACGATCGTGACCGCTACGATCCTCTATGATCCGCCGGGGGGCGTCATCGGCAAAGTCGTCGCGAAGCTCTTTCAGCGTGAGCCGGCAATCCAGGCGCGGCGCGATCTGCGGCGTTTCAAGCAGCTCATGGAAACCGGAGAGATCGCCACATCATCGCGCAACCAGGCGCAAGCTCAGCAGGAAAGGCAATAGGATGCGCGCGCTCACCTGGCACGGCAAGCATGACGTGCGCGTGGAAACGGTGGACGATCCCGACATCGTCAATCCGCGCGATGCGATTATCAAAGTGACGTCGACCGCGATCTGCGGATC
>CBFRWL010000313.1:0-2866 GCA_965727025.1 uncultured Sphingomonas sp. | reverse complement strand
TGGGAAGATAATCACCTGCTCCTTCGACCTCGAGCAGGATCATCGTCTTGATGCCCGTGAACTCGCCGCGTCCCGGAATCTTGAGCTTGTTGTTGTCGCCAAAGCGCTCGAACTGCACCTCCTGTTTGAGGCGGTAGCCGGGCACATAGGCCTGGACCTTCTTGACCATGGCTTCGACCGAGGCGCGGATGGTTTCCTCGTCCGCGCCTTCGGACAGGGTAAAGACCGTGTCGCGCATGATCATCGGCGGTTCGGCGGGATTAAGGATGATGATCGCCTTGCCCTGGGCCGCGCCGCCGACCTTCTCGATCGCGCCTGCGGTGGTGCGGGTGAACTCGTCGATGTTGGCGCGAGTGCCCGGTCCGGCCGAACGCGAGGATACGGACGCCACGATCTCGGCATAGTGGACGGTCGCGACCTGGCTGACGGCGGCCACCATCGGGATGGTCGCCTGTCCGCCGCAGGTCACCATGTTCACATTACCCGCGTCGAGATTGGCTTCGCCATTGACCGTCGGGATGGTGTAGGGACCAATGGCAGCGGGGGTGAGGTCCACCACCTGCTTGCCATCGGCGCGCAACGCCGCATCATGGACCTTGTGAGCGTAAGCCGACGTCGCGTCGAAGACGATGCCGATCTCCGCATATTCCGGCATGGCGCGCAGGCCGTCCAGGCCCTCATGCGTTGTCGCGATGCCCCGCGCGCGAGCCATGGCAAGGCCTTCCGATGCCTCATCAATGCCGACCACGACCGCCAGCTCCATATTCTGCGGATATTTGATCATCTTCATCATCAGGTCGGTGCCGATATTGCCCGATCCGATGATCGCCGCCTTGACCTTGCCCATCATATTTCCTTCAAATGAAATTGGCTGTGCACGTGCCGATGCCGTGCAATGTCATTTCGAAGCGGTCCCCCTTCACCGCAGGTTCCAGCGGCACGACAGACCCCGACAGGATCACGTCACCGGCCTCCAGCGTCACGCCATAGGCGCCCAGCGTGTTAGCGAGCCAGGCGACCGCCATCGCCGGATCACCCTGCACGGCATGGCCATAGCCTTCCGAAAGCGGCGCGCCGTTCTTGGTCACGGTGACATGGAGGTTGGGCAGATCATGGGCGCGCGGATCGGCCCGCGCCTCGCCCAGCACGAAGACACCGCAACTGGCGTTGTCCGCCACCGTGTCGACGATGCTGATCTTCCAATCCCTGATGCGGCTGTCGACGATCTCGAAACAAGGCGCTATCGCCTCCGTCGCGGCGATCACGTCCGCGGGGGTGACGCCGGGGCCGTTCAGCCTATCCTTCAAAATGAAGGCAATCTCCGCTTCCGCGCGCGGCGCTATCAACGCCTTGGCGTCGACATCGATATCCCCCTCCACATGCATCCAGTCCGTCAGGAAGCCGAAGTCAGGCTGGTGCACGCCCAGCATATCCTGCACCGCCCTGGATGTGACGCCGATCTTCTTGCCAACCACACGCTCGCCATCTGCAGTGCGACGCTGCAGAAATCCCAGGCTGATGGCATAAGCGTCATCGATCGTGAGCGATGCTTGCTGCTCGACAATGGGGCTGATCGTATGCCGTCCGCGAAGCGCGGCATAGAGCGCGTCGCTGAACGCAGCGTTGTTCGTTGAGGTCATTGATATTTTCCGTTGCAGTAGATCAGAGGGTCAACCCCCTCCCCGATCCTAACATGCCACTTCGCCGATGACGATGATGTGCGATCCATATTCGACCAGCCTGCCTACGTCGCATTCGACCGAGCAATCGCTTCTGCCATTATGGGCACGCCTCGCTCCGAAAGTTGCCAGCCCCCCTCGCGGAAACGCTCGGCCCGCAAGCTGGAACTGCCGAAGGCATTGGCCACATGCTGATGTCTGCGGTCAAGGAGATCACCGAAAATGGCTTGTCCTGATGCAACATCGGCGTCCTGCCTCCGGCACGCGCATAACTGAGAAAAAGCGGCCAATCCGTCGTCAGGCCGCTTTCGGGACCATTCCATTGGGATCGATCACGAATTTCTTCGCCGCGCCATGATCGAACACCTCATATCCGCGTGGCGCTTCGTCCAGAGCGATCACTTCCACATTGACGATCTCGGCAATGGGCAGCCGGTCCCACAAGATCGCCTGCATGAGCTGCCGGTTATATTTCACCACTGGCGTCTGGCCGGTGAAGAAGGCGTGGCTCTTCGCCCAGCCCAGCCCGAAGCGGATCGACAGGCTGCCGATCTTGGCCGCTTCGTCGACGCCTCCCGGATCGCCGGTGACATAAAGGCCGGGAATGCCGATCCGTCCCGAAGCGCGGGTCACCTGCATCAGCGCGTTCAACACCGTGGCCGGCGCCTCATGATCGGAATCGGCGCCATGCCCCCTTGCCTCGAACCCGACTGCGTCGATCGCGCAATCCACTTCAGGAACGCCCAGAATCTGGGCAATCTGCTCACCCAGATCGGCATGTTCGGAGAGGTCGACCGTCTGGAAGCCCATGGCGCGGGCATGCTTGAGACGTTCCTTGTTCATGTCGCCCACGATGGTGCAGGCAGCACCAAGGAGATTGCAGGACGCCGCGGCCGCCATCCCCACCGGACCTGCACCCGCGACATAGACGGTGGAGCCAGGGCCAACGCCCGCATTGACGGCGCCATGGAACCCCGTAGGAAGAATATCCGACAGGCAGGTCAGGTCGCGTATCTTCTCAAGCGCCTGGCCACGATCGGGAAATTTCAACAGATTGAAGTCGGCATAGGGCACCATGACATAATTGGCCTGTCCGCCGATCCATCCACCCATGTCGACATAGCCATAGGCTGCGCCGGCGCGATCCGGATTGGTGTTCAGGCAGACGCCCGTCGCCTGTTCCTTGC
>CBFRWL010000312.1:0-2874 GCA_965727025.1 uncultured Sphingomonas sp. | reverse complement strand
CGATCGAGATGGCGTGCAACCGCTCCTTGCAACGCCTCGAGCTGCGCAGCCTCGCTCGCCTCGATCCGGCATTCCAACTGCTCGGGGCTGGCGACCAGCGTCAGCACGCCATCGTCCTGCCAATTCGCGCCCCGCGCGTCGCGGGGAAACAACACCCTGCCCTGCTCCGGCGTGAATTCGACCGCCAGATTGTGGCTCCAATGCTTGCAAAGCTGCTGAAGATATCGGCTGCCATGGGCGGTCGGTATGATTGCGGTGCTGGCCATCGTCATGACAGCCGCTCGATCTTCTGCGCCGCCTCGTCGATGATCGCGGCGACGGCATGCAGCGTTTCCGCTTCGCCCTCCTCGGCCAGCCGGTGATGGAGCACGGTCTTCAGGTTCATCATGGCCCGGCGGATCGGGCCGCCGCGCGTGCGCTCCCGCATCGATCCCAGCTCGGCGAGCCGCGCCATCAGCGCCTCGACCAGCTTGGCGTTTTCAGCCAGATGCGCCCTGCCGGCCTCGGTGATCGCAAAGACCTTGCGGGTGCCGCCAGCCTGTTCATCGACCTGCCCCATGTCGGCCAGCATCGTCAAAGTCGGGTAGACCACGCCGGGGCTCGGCGCATAAGCGCCGCCGGTGCGCTCCTCGATCTCACGGATCAAGTCATAGCCGTGGCGGGGTGATTCCTCGATCAGCTTGAGCAGCACGAGCCGCAGCTCGCCGCCGTCGAACACACGTCGCCGGCCGCGCGGCGCCTCGTCGTCTGCAGCCCACGCGTCGGGAAAAGCACCCCGATAACGACCGCCATGACGCGGTCCAAAATGGCGGCCGCGGTGATGATTGAAAAACATCTTTGATCCTTCTTTTAATATCACGATGTGTTTAAGATATATCTTATGCGCGAAAACGCAAGACCCTTTTCGACCCTTTGCTGCCGCACCGCATCGGCGGATGGTTATTGATGTTCGAGGTCGATCAGCCGCCACGTCCGGAAACGCGCTGGTCCCGCTTGGATATGGCGATGCCCAGCGCGGCCAGCGCAAGCATCGTAACGCGCCGGCGCGCGGATCGGCTGGTAAAGGATCCAGGGCGGATCTCCGCCCGCATGCGCCGCACGACCTTCTTGATTTCGGCGGCTCTCGGCCGCCGCGCTTCGACGATGCAGGCCAACAGCGCGGGATAGAGATAGCGATCCTTCATTTCCACATCGCTCCTCCTGGATACGCGTTGCTTTTGCGGCGTGCATGATCGGCCCGCCACGCGCGTCCTTCCGGCCAAGCCAGAGCCGCTGCGAGGGCAGAAAAGATGAAGGTCATGCTCAGGAACTCGCTGTGCAGCACGGTCCTGCCGCAAGTTAGCGCAATCATTATCAGCAGAGTCGGCGCGCCCCATTCGGGATGATGCACGAGCTTGAACAGAGCCCAGCACAGCCAGCACAGGATGGCCGCCGCCGCCAAGCTTCCGATGATGGTGCCGGCAGCCTCACCAATGATAGACAATATGTTCATCGCCGCGCCGCGCGGCGGGATGACGCCCCGTCAGCCATGACCTCCTCGTAATTATATCGTTTTACGATATAAATCTCGAAGGCCTTGTTTGTTCCTCCGCTAGCCTTGCAACTGGTCGAGCAGCTCCAGCAGCATCGGCCGCAAACGCTGGATTTCCTCGCGATGGGCGATGCTGAGCGCGGCGAGAAGATCGTGCGCCTTGTCGGTAAGTTCCAGCCGCGCCTGGCGGCGATCCTGTGGCGCCGGGCGGCGCGCAAGCAGGCCGAGCGCCTCCAAGCGGTCCACCAGCCCGCTGGCGCTATGGGGCTTCAGGATCAGGCGGTCAGCCACATAGCCGATCGTGGCTGTCTCCGGAGTAGCCGCACGAATGGCCAGCAGCGCTTGATGCTGTTGCGGCGTGAGGCCGACTTCGGCAGCCTTGCTCCCGCTGAAGGCGAGGAATTGACGGAGCGAATGGCGAAAATTGGCCAATGCCGCATAATCCGCATCGGTCAGCTGCCTTACCGCCATATCGTCGTCCGCCCGTTGATAAATATCGTGACACGATATATTCGCGCCGCACCTCTATCCTCTGGCACGCTGATGACCGCTCGCACAATATCCGCCAAGTCCCGAAAGCTCGCCGATCACAGCGCCGATCGGCGCATGCTGGTGCTTGCCGCCGCCGCCCTCGTCGTCGGCAGCGGCGGAGCGTTCGGCGCCTGGCTGCTGTTGAAGCTGATCGCCTTGGCGACCAACATTTTCTGGTTCGGCCGCTTTTCCTGGGCGCCTGTCCAGATCACCGACAGCCGGCTGGGGCTGGCCGGCGCGATCATTCCGGTGGTGGGCAGCCTGCTGGTTGGGCTGATGGCGCGCTTCGGTTCCGAAAAGATCAGAGGGCACGGCATTCCTGAAGCGATCGAGGCGATCCTCTATGGCGAAAGCCGCCTCTCGTTGAAGGTGGCCATCCTGAAACCTTTGTCGTCCGCGATTTCCATCGGCAGCGGCGGCCCGTTCGGAGCGGAGGGGCCGATCATCATGACCGGCGGCGCGGTCGGCTCGCTCTTCGCCCAATGTTTTCAGCTGAGCGCGGCGGAACGCAAGACCTTGCTGGTGTCAGGCGCGGCTGCGGGCATGACCGGCATCTTCGGTACGCCCGTCGCTGCGATCATGCTTGCGGTCGAAGTGCTGTTGTTCGAATGGAAGCCGCGCAGCTTCGTGCCCGTCGTTCTCGCCGTCCTCGTTTCCCTGGCATGGCGTCCCTTGCTGGTGGGCAGCGGGCCGCTCTTCCCGTTCGGCGCGGATATCGCGGTGAACGCGCCGCTCATCGCCTTGTCCATCCTCGTCGGCGTGGCGGCCGGACTGGAAGCCGCGCTGCTGTCCGCCCTGCTCTATCGCATCGA
>CBFRWL010000311.1:0-2876 GCA_965727025.1 uncultured Sphingomonas sp. | reverse complement strand
CAGCCCGGCCAGCGCCATGCCGACCGCGCGCCCGACGATTCCCTCTTCGGAAAGGCTGGTGTCGAACACGCGGTCGAAGCCGAACTTCTCCTGCAGGCCAAGCGTCACGGCATGGACGCCGCCCTTGGGGCCGATATCTTCGCCGAAGAGCACGACGCGTGGGTTGACCTCCAGCTCATGCTCAAGCGTGCGGCGGATCGCGGTGACCATGTTGATCCGCTGACCTTCGGGCTTCGGCACATCGGTGGTCGCCGGCGCCACATAGCCATGATTCCACTGGCCGCCCTCGACCTGCAGCGCCCCTTCCTCGAAGAACACGTTACCGAGTGCCGTTTCCGGGTCGGCGACATCGCGCGCCTCGGCGCGTTCGCGTGCTGCTTCGGCATCGGCATCCGCCCGCTGCTCGATCTCAGCCCATTCCTCCTCGTTGAGCACGGCCGGAACGAGATAGGATTTGAGCTTTGGCAGCGGATCGCGCTCCCACTCGGACGCTACGAACTCTTCCGACTTGTAGGTTTGGGTATCCTGGAAGCTGTGGCCTTGCAGGCGTGGCACGGTGAGCCGCAACAACACGGGCGACCGCTCGTCTCGGACATGCGCGACCGCCTGCTCGACGAGCCGGGCGGCCTCGGCCGGGTCGGTCCCGTCGCCCGAGAAGACAGTCAGGCCCGTCCAACTTGCAAGATTGGCGGCGATATTGCCGCCGGGCGTCTGAAACGTCGATGGCACCGAGATGCCGAAGCCATTGTCCTCGATATAGAATAGCATTGGCAGCTTCTGCGTGGTGGCGACCGTGAGCGCCGCCCAAAAGCCATTGGACGCAACCGAGCCATCGCCGCCGAGCACGACGGCGATCGCCTTGTCGTACGCCCGATCCTTGAGCACGGTGCGGTGATATTCGATCGCCTGCGCCCAACCGGCGGTTGGGGTATATTGCGCCCCGACGCCACCGCACATCGGGAGTGCCGAAGCGCCGTTCGGGTTGGGATAATTGAACACCACGCCGATATCGCGGCCGTCGGAATAGCCTCCCGCGCGGCCCATCGCCGAACCGAGCGCGTCCGCAACGTCGACACCGAGCGACAGCAGCATCGGGCGCGAGCGGTAATAACCGCAGGTCGCGTCGGCCGGATCGTCCAGCCTGCACCCGAGCAGGATCTGTCCCATGTCATGGCCGCGCGCCGAGAATTGGTAGAGCACCTTCTTTTCGGGGACGAGCCTGGTTTCCTCCATCTTATCGAGTGCGCGTGAGAGCGAGACGAGATAGACGACGCGCGGCCAATCGACCGACGGGTCAGGGGCGTTGCGCAGATTGGGCTTCAGAGCGGTCCGTGCCATGGTATTCCTAAGGTCGAGAGATCAGCGGAGCGACGCGAGTGCGTCGACGAAGGGCACCACCGTTTCAGGCGTGAGGCCGGCGAGGTTGATGCGACCGGACGACGGCATGTAGATGCCGTGCATCTCCCGCAGCCGGGCAACGTCGCCGACGCTGAGCGGCAAGGTGGAGAACATGCCGCGCTGGTTGGCAAGCGGCGCCAGCGCGGGGTCAGCTTGGGCAAGAAGGTCGCGGATCTGCTGGATACGGTCGCGCATCTCGGCAAGCTCGGTTCGCCAGTCGGCGTTGAGCGCAGCATCTTTCAGGATCACGCGAACGATCGCGGCGCCATGATCCGGCGGCATCGACCAGTTGGCGCGCGTCAGCGAGAGCAGGTTGGACTGGACGATGTGCGACTGCTCGGATGATTCCGAGAGTGCGTAGAGCGCGCCGACGCGCTCGCGGTACAAGCCGAAGTTCTTGTCGCAGCTATGGGCAACCAGACCTTCACCGACGATATCGAGCATGATCCGGGTGCCGAGCGCGTCTTCTTCCAGGCCCGTGCCGAGCCCCTGATAGGCGAGATCGATCAGCGGGAGGACGCCGCGATCACGCAGCAGGGTCGCAACCGCGGTCCACTGATCAACGTCGAGATCCGCGCCAGTGGGATTGTGGCAACAGCCATGGAGCAGCGCGACATCGCCGGGTGCGGCGTCGCTCAGCGCATCCAACATCCGGTCGATTGTCAGCGTCTGCGTAACGACGTCGAAATGCTCATAGTCAGCGACAACGAGGCCCGCAGCCTTCAGGATCGGCGGGTGATTTGGCCAGGTCGGGTTTCCGACCCAAATGCGCGCGCCGGGACGCGCGCGGGCAATGAGCTCCGCCGCCAGGCGCAGCGCCCCCGTGCCGCCCGGCGTCTGCAAGCCGGACAGACGCTCGTCGAAGTCAAATTCGCCAAAGATGATCGGCTTGAGCGCGTCGAAATAACCGACGTCGCCTTCGGGCCCCAGATATCCCTTGCTTGGCTGGCCCTCGACCAACCGCCGCTCGGCTTCCTTGACTGCGCGTAAGACGGGCGTGCGCCCCTCGAGATCGCGATAGACGCCGACGCCGACATCGATTTTGTCGGCCCGGAGATCGCTGCGGAAGGCCCCGATCAGGGCGAGAAGCGCGTCTGCGGGCTGAGCCGCGAGCGCGCCGAACACCTTCTGACCGCCCCGCTCGAATAGCTGTTGCTGCTGCATGTTCGACACCCTCCGTAGAGGGAGTCATTTATATCACATTCGTGCGAAATACTTTTCAAATGACTCGTGCTTATGACATATTATGATTTAGAAAGTCCGATTGGAGACGTTTTATGGATGGTTTCAATCATGTAAGAAAACTGGATGCTTTAGACCGCAGAATCCTGAGGGTCGTGCAGCGCCAAGGGGATGTCAGCCAAGCCGAGCTGGCCGAGAAAGTTTCAACCTCACCCGCCTCATGCTGGCGCCGGCTCAAGGCGTTGGAGGAGGACGGCATCCTCCGTGAAACCGTGCGTCTGGTCGACCCCGTCAAG
>CBFRWL010000310.1:0-2885 GCA_965727025.1 uncultured Sphingomonas sp. | reverse complement strand
TGCAGCGCGGTGTGCAACGCAGCAAGCGAGAAATAGGTCGCCGCCGCAACCGAAATGCTAAACAGCGCCCAGGCTGCAATCACGAGCTGCCGCACATGGGGCCGACCTTGCTTGTGATTCCTGGTCATGCAGCTCAGCACGAACATCACCAACACGCCGTAGAAAAACAAACCTTCTTCCGCCATCAAAGCCCCCAATACTCCACTCGCACCATCCGATGCAGTTCGCTCCTTGCCCTGACTATCTTTAGCGAAGATGGTTAATATTTGGCTATGGGTTATTTTGCGGTGCGTCACGAAAAAATGGCTGAACGTCGCCCTGCAGCTTGATGGTCATGGCATTCCCTTTGCGATCGCGGCTCTTGCCCATGGCGATCCGAATCCAGCCTTCGCTGACGCAATATTCCTCGACATTGTGTTTCTCGATCCCATTCAGGCGGATACCGATGCCGCGGGCGAGTACATCGGCATCGAACCAGGGGCTGCGCATTTCGGTGGAAAGCCGATCTGGAGGCGTCGCGACATTGGTTGCCTCGGCTGCAGGCTCGCTTGAGGTGGTCTCGTTCATTGCTATATTCCATTCTCCAATAGGCGCGCCCCTTACCCTGCCACGCTTGCGGGCGGCAAGCTCCCGCAAGACGCCTTTGGCGCACCGCGTTCGTCGGACCGCTTTCCTTTTCGAACGGTGGAGGTTAAGGCGGCGCGACAAGCGAACCCATACGAGGATTGATGGCCAAAGAAGAACTGCTCGAGATGCGCGGCACGGTGGTTGAGTTGCTCCCTAATGCGATGTTTCGCGTCAAGCTCGAGAATGATCACGAAATCCTCGGCCACACGGCCGGCA
The DNA here is from genome assembly GCA_965727025.1 of uncultured Sphingomonas sp. Lineage (GTDB taxonomy): Bacteria > Pseudomonadota > Alphaproteobacteria > Sphingomonadales > Sphingomonadaceae > CANJQJ01. The sequence goes on along the minus strand of CBFRWL010000310.1, from coordinate 2,042 downwards.
AGATGCGTAAGAATCGCATCCGCGTGCTGGTGGGCGATGAAGTGCTTGTCGAACTTACGCCCTATGATCTGACCAAGGGCCGTATCACCTATCGCTTCAAGTAACGCCGGAGCGGCGCCGGTGCGTCTGGTCCTGGCGTCGGCAAGCCCAAGGCGGCGCGATTTGCTCGGCCGGATCGGAATTGCTCCGGACATTATCGATCCCGCCGATATCGACGAAAGTCCGCACCGGGGCGAAACCCCGCGCGCCTATGCGGTGCGCATGGCGCATGAAAAGGCGGCGATGGTTGCGCAACGCCATTCGGGCGCGCTGGTGCTCGCCGCCGACACCGTCGTCGCGACAGGGCAGCGCATCTTGCCCAAGGCCGAGACAATCGAGCAGGCCGAGCAATGCCTGCGCCTTCTTTCGGGACGTAGGCATCAGGTCTTGAGCGCGATCTCCGTCATCGATCCGGCAGGTCATGAGCGGCAGCGGCTGTCGAGGAGCATCGTCGCCTTCACCCTTCTTCCGGAGCGCGAAATCGCCACCTATCTCGAAAGCGGCGAGTGGCGCGGCAAAGCTGGCGGCTACGCGATTCAGGGCCGGGCCGAAGCCTGGGTGCGGTTTATGAGCGGCAGCCATTCGGGCATCGTCGGCTTGCCGCTGTTCGAAACCCGTGCGTTGCTGCTTGCTGCCGGTCATTCCCTTGGCTGAATGGTTTTATGAGGCCGGCATCGGCGAAAACCGTGCCGCGCTCGTCGATCAAGGCAGCATCGTCGAAATCGCGATCGAGCGCCATGGTACCGCGCCACGCGCGGGATCGGTGCATATGGCGAAACTGGTACGCCGCTTTCCCGGCTCGGACCGATCTTTGCTGACGCTGCCCGGTAGTGGCGATGCGGTCGGCGTCGTTCCTGCGCGATTTACGGAGGGCGCTACGGTCAAGGTCGTGGTGATTCGGGAGGCGATACCGGAGGCGGGAAATCCCAAGCCGCCGGTCGTGCGGATCGCCGACGAGGGCGAGGAGCCTGGTCCGGGTCCATCGTTGCTGGACCGGCTCGAACGCAGCAAGCTTTCGGTCAGCTACCTGATGCCTCACCAGCCGGATTTGCTGGAACAGGCGGAATGGTCCGAGTGGCTCGATCGTGCGACTTCGGGCCTGATTCCATTCCCGGGCGGCCTGCTGCGGATGTCGCTGACGCCGGCGATGACCCTGTTCGACATCGACGGAACGCTGTCCCCCTCCGAGCTTGCCGTGGCGGGCGCGGCCGCCGCCGCGCAGGCGATCCGGCTCTTCGATATCGGCGGCTCGCTCGGGCTGGATCTCCCGATCGCTCAAAGCGGAAGCAAGGCGGCACGGGCAGCGGCGGCGGCCGCCGTCGATCAATGGCTTCCGCAGCCGTTCGAGCGCACCGCCGTCAACGGTTTTGGATTTCTGCAGATCGTGCGGCAGCGGGTGAGGCCGTCGCTTCCCGAATTGATGCAGTCTGATCCCGTCACGGCGGCGGCGCTCGCGCTGCTGCGACGCGCGGAACGGACGCCAGGGCATGGCAAGTTAACGCTCAACGCGGCGCCGGCGGTGATCCGCCGGATCGCAGCCCAGCCGGATTGGCAAGAGGCGCTCGCGCGCCGGCGCGGCTGCACGCTCCTCTTGTCCGAACGTCCGGGCGCCGCCATATCCGACATCGATGTCGAGACGGAATTCCCATGAACGGACGGACAAGGGCTGCCCGCTGTGCGGCGAGCCGTCTTCGGCGGCGCATAAACCCTTTTGCAGTCAGGGATGCCGCGATCGCGATCTGCTGCGGTGGCTGGGCGAAGGCTATCGGGTGGCGGGGCCACCGGCCGACGGCGATGGCCAAGAAATCGATGCCGACGGGCTGGACAGCAAGGCGTAGCCCCCTCTATAGCCCGCCGGCCAACGGCGTGCCCAGGTAGCTCAGTTGGTAGAGCATGCGACTGAAAATCGCAGTGTCGGTGGTTCGATTCCGCCCCTGGGCACCATGATTTAATCTGCAGCATATGAGGTCATGTCCGTCAGGCTGTGGTAATCGCGCCGAAAG
>CBFRWL010000309.1:0-2909 GCA_965727025.1 uncultured Sphingomonas sp. | reverse complement strand
CCTTCTGGATGTTTTGCTCGCGGCGCTGCGCGGTAACGATGATGTCGCCCGACAATGCCGAGCCGTCCTGGCCGGCCTGATTTTGAGCCGCTTGATCCTGCGTGGGAGCGGCGGCGGGTGCGTCCTGCGCCAGTGCGGGAGTGGCAAGCGCGCCAACGGCAGCTGCGCAAAGCAGGGCTGCGCGAATTCCAAGATCTTTCCTCATTATCATTCCCCTAAAATTGATAAAAATGGTCAAACAAATCCTGCGCTAACCTATTTTTTGTTATTCGATCAAAGTAGGCATTCTACCGTCATTAATATTCATCATTCACGTAATTCTGGCGGACTAGAAGATCTCGCATCCCGGAAGACCACAGGAAATCAGCCGATCCGACGGGAAGTTCGTGATGATTTCGCAACCATCCTTGGTAACTACTACTTCTTCCTCGATCCGGGCGGCCCCCGAGCCGTCCTCGGCGCCGCACCAGGTTTCAAGGGCGAACACCATGCCCTCGCGCAGCGGCTGGTTTTGGCCGCGGTAGCGCTTGGAGATGATCGGCCGTTCCCAGAGCGACAGCCCCACGCCGTGGCCATATTGCAGGAGAAATGCTTCGGCCTCGTCACGGTAGCCGAATTCCGTGGCGTCCGGCCAAACTTCCGCGACCTCGTCAGGAGTAATCCCGGGCCGGATCATGTCGATTGAGGCGCTGATCCACTTCGACGCCTTCTCATAGGCGTCAATCTGGAATTTGTTGGGTTCCCCGCAAATGAAGGTCCGGTAATAACAAGTCCGGTAGCCGTTGAACGAATGCATGATGTCCAAGAACACCATGTCGCCGGGCTGGATCATGCGATCAGAGAAAGTGTGCGAGTGCGGGCGACCGCGCGGACCCGATACCGAGTTGACGCATTCGACCCGCTCCGACCCCATGCGAAACAAACGCTCATTGGCGATCGCCACGAGTTCATTTTCGCGGGTACCCGGCCGGATTGCCTTTGCGATGTCCACATAGGTGGCGTCCACCATCGCCGCAGCCATCTTGAGCAGCTCTATCTCGTCGGGCGTCTTGATTTCGCGCGCGTCCAGCAACGCCTGCTGACCGTCGACCACTTCGATACCCTCAGCCTCAAGGGCGCGGAGCATCGGAAGCTCCATGAGGTCGATGCCGATCGGTTGCTTTTCAATCCCAAAGTGAACAAGCGCCTTCTTGATCTGTTTTGCGAAATCGCCCTGTACGTTCATCCACGGCGGAAGCCCGCCTTGCATGGTCGAGATCGGCGCAGCAACATTGTCTGCGATCCACGGCGACGAAAGCCGCTTGGCGGGCGGCGCCGGATCCCAAAGGAAAGGCGGCCCTTCAGCCGGACACAGCGCATAGCGCATGAACTTGTCGCGTGCCCATTCGCCGATATGCGTCCCAGTAACGTACCGGATATTGTCGAAATTAAAGCAGAGCACCGCTCCAAGGCCCGCGTGGCGCACTGCATCCTGCGCTCGCTTCAGCCTCGCCTTGAACAGGCGGTCGTAATCGATGCCCCGCTCCCAGTCCTTTGCCTGGGTTCCAAAACTTGCGCCGGCATGTGGTCGATTATACTTCATTTTCAATTTTCCCTGTCGGACGCCTACAAGCGAACACTGGTACTCGATCAGGTAAGATCGCGAAGCCAACCTTCGCCTTATGACCTCTCTTAAACTCGCCTCGTCGGACACCCTTGGCTGTCCGCGCGCGCAATTTCGTTCGAATTGAAATTGTGCGCATTAATTTCGTCAATTTTCTATATATTAGCAGATTGTCGATTTTTTCTTGCGCTGTCAAGCGCCCCTCGGTATTAAATTATATCAGCCCCGCCACTCAGGCGTCGGCAGACGAAAAATGTGGGTTGTGGCAGCAAAAGCCCGCGCCGATGGTACCAGGCGGCGTGGCCGGAGCAGTGGAGGAATACGCCGTGAACAGCGTCTTCGACGTTACGAATGGCTATGCCGTGCTTAGAGTCTTGTGCGGCGTCTTCTTCATCCCGCACGTCGTGGGCAAGATCAGCGCGCGGCAAGCCTCGGTTGGCTTCTTCAAGCTCGCTGGCTTCAACCCGCCCCAGTTCTGGTCCTATGCGGCGATGGCGATTGAGATCGTGCTGGCGGTCTGTCTGGTGTTCGGTATCCTGCCGGTTTACGCCGCTTATCTGGGGTGCATTTACCTATTGATCGCCGCAGCCGCGAACTTCAGGGTTTCGCGCAAGTGGCTCTGGCATATTGGCGGGAGCGAGTGGCCGGTGTTCTGGGCGCTATGCTGCGCGATGGTTGGTTATTACGGCTCGCATTGATGTGCAATCGCCGTGAACTCGGAGCATTGTCGTGAAGGTAGTTTTCATAGGTCTTGGACGCATGGGGCAAGCCATGGCCCGGCGGCTGCTTGCTGCCGGCCACGATCTCGTTGTGTGGAACCGCACGCCGGATCGGCTTGGCGAACTCCTTGATCTGGGCGCAACCATGGCCGACTCGATCGCGCAGGCCGCGGCCCTTGGTGCGCCTGTCATCACCATGCTGGCCAACGATGATGCTTTGGCGCAGGTCGCTCAGGGTCCAGGTGGCCTGATCGAGAGCCTGCCAGCCGGCGGCATGCACATCGCGATGGGAACCCACCGCAGCGACACGATCCGCAGTCTGACCGCCGCGCACGCCGAGGCAGGTCAGGTTCTCGTCGCGGCTCCGGTACTTGGCCGGCCTACTGCCGTAGCCGCAGGGCAGCTGGGCATCATCGCGGCTGGACCAGCTGATGCACTCGCTCTGGCGCAACCGCTGTTCGACGCGATTGGCAGGCGGACATTCGCCGCCGGGTCCGATCCCGCCACCGCCTCGCTACTGAAACTCACCAATAATATGGTGCTGGCCTGCGCGATCGAGGTCATGGGCGAGGCGTTCAGCCTGGTCG
>CBFRWL010000308.1:0-2912 GCA_965727025.1 uncultured Sphingomonas sp. | reverse complement strand
ACCTGACCCAGCTCGTTCAATATGATTTCAAGCTCAAGGCGGCGGTGGCGTTGCCCGGGCGTGCGGCGGGCTCGACGACGGAAGTCCTCTATCTGCAGGGCAAGCTGCCCGGCGGCAGCTATGAGGTGATCATGCGCTGCACGGCGCGGCCTGATCCTGAGGAAGGTTCGAGCAATTGCGAGCAGGTTTATTGATGGTCGGACGACGCGACATCCCCGTCATCCCGGCGAAAGCCGGGACCCAGACGCCCGGCGATGCGCCCGTGCTGGAACGTTCGAGCTTATGGATCCCGGCTTTTGCCGGGAAGACGGTCGTTGAGGGGCGCTTGGATGGCTGAGACCGAGGCCTTGCTTTCCCCGCAGCAGCGCATCGCGATCGCGCATGAGATGATCGCTCGCTACAATGCGCAGGATGCCGACGCCTATGTCGCGCTGATGACCGATAGCGCCTGCGAAGCGGGCTATCGCGGCGCTGTCCTGCGCGAGGGCAAGGAAGGTGTACGCGCCGGGCTGAAGGCAATGTTCGCCCAGTTCCCGCAGAACCGCGCCGAGATTGGCGCCTCCTATGCGATGGGTGAAACGGTCGTGCTGCACGAGAAGGTTGCGCGCGCGCCGGACGGCGAAAAGTTCGAGGTGATGGCGATCTACAGTTTCAGGGGCGATCTCGTCGATCGCGTGGAGTTTATCCGCTGATGGCCGATGCAGCGCATCTTCCCGATGAAGCCGAGACCCGCGCGCGCTGGGGCAATTTCGCCTGGACGGACGCGAACGCCGCCAAGCAGGCCGAGATCATCGGCCGCTATCCGCCCGGACGCCAGCACTCGGCGATCCTGCCGCTGCTCGATCTCGCCCAGCGCCAGGTCGGCGCCGAGACCAGCACGCAGGGCTGGTTGCCGGTCCCGGTGATCGAGTTTGTCGCCCGTCAGATCGACATGCCTTATATCCGCGCGCTCGAGGTCGCGACCTTCTACACCATGTTCAATCTCGCGCCGGTGGGGCGCTTCCATGTGCAGGTCTGCGGAACGACGCCCTGCATGCTGCGCGGCTCGGACGACGTGTTCCAGGCATGCAAGGATAAGGGCCTCAAGAAGGGCCACACCACGGCCGACGGCATGTTCACGCTCAGCGAAGTCGAATGCATGGGCACCTGTGCAAACGCCCCGATGGTCCAGATCAACGACGATAATTATGAGGATCTGACCTACGAGAGCACGGCCGCGATCCTCGATGCGCTGGCCAGGGGCGAGACGCCCAAGCCGGGTCCGCAGGTCGATCGCCAGACCTGCGCGCCGATCGGCGGGCCGTCCTCGCTCAAGGACATGGTGACCGAGAATTACGACTATCGGGGGCAGTGGTGATTGATATGGCCGTCACTCATCTTCCCGTCATCCCGGCGAAAGCCGGGACCCATAAGCTCGAAGTTGATAGTGAAGCGCCCGACGGCGCGAAATGGCGTGTATGGGTCCCGGCTTTCGCCGGGATGACGAATGGGAAGGGGGCGGGCGATGCTCGCTGACAAGGATCGCATCTTCACCAATGTCTACGGTTATCAGCCGTGGAACATCGATGCCGCGATGAAGCGGGGCGACTGGGATAATACCAAGGCGCTGCTCGACAAGGGCCAGGACGCGATCATCGAGGAGATCAAGGCCTCGAATTTGCGCGGCCGCGGCGGCGCCGGTTTCCCCACGGGCATGAAGTGGAGCTTCATGCCCAAGGAACCCAAACCCGGTAAGCCGAGCTTCCTCCTCATCAATGCGGACGAATCCGAACCTGGCTCCTGCAAGGATCGCGAGATTATTCGCCACGATCCGCACAAGCTGGTCGAAGGCGCGCTGGTCGCCGGCTACGCGATGCGCGCGCGCGCTGCCTATATCTACATTCGCGGCGAGTTCATTCGCGAGGCCGAGACGCTGTTCGCCGCCGTGGCGGAGGCCTATGCGAAGGGTTTTCTCGGCAAGAATGCCTGCGGCTCGGGCTATGATTTCGACGTTTTCGTCCATCGCGGGGCAGGGGCCTATATCTGTGGCGAGGAAACCGCGCAGATCGAAAGCCTCGAAGGCAAAAAGGGCCAGCCGCGCCTCAAGCCGCCGTTCCCCGCAGGCGCGGGTCTCTATGGCTGCCCAACCACGGTCAACAATGTCGAATCGATCGCGGTCGCGCCGACCATATTGCGGCGCGGGGCGAGCTGGTTCACCCAGTTCGGTCGTGACAACAACAAGGGCACCAAGCTCTTCCAGATCAGCGGCCATGTGAACAAGCCCTGCGTGGTCGAGGAAGCGATGAGCATTCCCTTCCGCGAGCTGATCGAGCGGCACGCCGGCGGCATTCGCGGTGGCTGGGACAATCTGCTGGCGGTGATCCCCGGCGGCTCTTCGGTCCCGCTCGTGCCGGCCGCGCAAATCATGGACGCGCCGATGGATTTCGATGGGTTGCGCGATCTCAAGTCGGGCCTCGGCACGGCGGCGGTGATCGTGATGGACAAGTCGACCGACGTCGTCCGCGCCATTTCGCGGCTCAGCTATTTCTATAAGCATGAAAGCTGTGGCCAATGCACGCCGTGCCGCGAAGGCACTGGCTGGATGTGGCGCGTGATGGAGCGGCTCCGCACGGGCGACGCCGACATCTCCGAGATTGACATGCTCGAGGATGTGACCAAGCAGGTCGAAGGCCACACCATCTGCGCGCTCGGCGATGCCGCTGCCTGGCCGATCCAGGGCCTGATCCGCCACTTCCGGCCCGAGCTGGAACGCAGGATCAACGAACGCAAGGGCGGCATGCTGGAGGCTGCGGAGTGATGGGTGGCACTACCGCACCATCCCATGCCGTCATCCCGGCGAAAGCCGGGACCCAGACGCGCGGCAATGCGCCCATGCTGGAACGTTCGAGTTCATGGGTCCCGGCTTTCGCCGG
>CBFRWL010000307.1:0-2915 GCA_965727025.1 uncultured Sphingomonas sp. | reverse complement strand
CTAACTCAGCCGGTCGAGGGCCTCGTCGCTGAGTGATCCCGGAATGACCATCAGTGGGCAAGGCAGCTTGCCGACTTCGCTTCCGGCAAAATGGGCGACCAGAGGACCCGGACCGCCCGAGGCTGCGGCGCCGAGCACCAGCGCTGCAACATCATTCCGCTCGCTCATCACCTTGTTCATCACCGCGATGGGGTCGCCCTGCTCGACAACCACCGAAGGGCGCAGCCCGGTCTCCTCCGCGAGTTCGCCGGCAACCTGCGCGAGCAGGGCTTCGGCGCGCAGGCGCGCTTCTTCCTCCATCGCCGCCTGAACCGCGCCCCATTGCACGAACTCAGCGGGAGGAACCAGTACCACGATCTCCACCGTGCCCCCTGTCTTGCTTGCGCGGCGGGCGGCAAACCGGAGCGCAACGCGCGCTTCGTCACTATCGTCCAGTACGACCAGATATTTGCGCATCACTCACATCCCCGTTTCGCTCCGACGCTGCTCTCAACCGTGGGCGGAAGCAAGCATTCTGGCTCGAATTGGGCTATTGACCGCTACGGCACCTTGGTCGAAAGCCCAATCGCCCACCAGTTGACCGAGGACCTCCCCATGCCGATCGAACTGAAGATGCCCGCTTTGTCGCCGACGATGGAGGAAGGCACCGTCGCGAAGTGGCTGGTCAAGGAAGGCGACACGGTAGCCGCCGGAGACGTACTTGCAGAGATCGAGACCGATAAAGCCACCATGGAGTTCGAGGCCGTCGATGAAGGTACGATCGCCAAGATCGTCGTCGGCGACGGCACGGAAGGCGTAAAGGTCGGTACCGTCATCGCCTTGATCGCAGGAGAAGGAGAGGAGGCCCAGCCCGCGAAGCCAAGCCCCGCGCCTGCCGCAAAGCCGAGCCCCGAGCCGGCCGCCAAGGCGCCTGCGCCAGAGCCGGCTGCGAAGGCTGCTCCCGCGCCGCGCGCCGATCCGGTCCCGCAAAATTCCGAGGAGGGGGATCGGATCAAGGCGAGTCCGCTTGCGCGCCGGCTGGCGCAGCAGCGTGGGATCGATCTTGCGGGAATGACGGGATCAGGCCCCGGCGGCCGTATCGTGAAGGCTGATCTGGATGGCGGGAAGCAGGCGCCGCAAGCGCCCGCGCGGCCCGCGGCGGCTCAGCCAGTGCCTGCGCCAGCGACGGCCGCCGCGTCCGCACCCGCTGAAAGCGCGATCCCGCACGAAGCGATCAAGCTTTCCAATATGCGCAAGACGATCGCTCGGCGGCTTGCCGAATCCAAGCAGACCGTTCCGCATTTTTATCTCACCATCGATTGCAATCTCGATCCGCTGTTGAAATTGCGCGCGGAGCTTAACGCTGGTCTGGAGGGCCGGGGCGTCAAGCTCTCGGTCAATGATCTGCTGATCAAGGCGTTGGGCGCTGCGCTCGCCGAAGTGCCTGACGCGAACGTGCAATTCGCGGGCGACACGATGCTGAAGTTCAGCCGGGTCGATATCTCGATGGCGGTTGCGATTCCGGGCGGCCTCATCACGCCGGTCATCACCGACGTCGCCAACCGCAGCCTTTCGTCGATCGCGAGTTCGGCGAAATCGCTCGCCGAGCGCGCCCGCGAAGGAAAGCTCCAGCCCGACGAATATCAGGGCGGCACCGCCTCGATCTCCAATCTTGGCATGTATGGCATCAAGCAATTCGAAGCCGTCATCAATCCCCCGCAGGCGATGATCCTCGCGGTTGGGGCAGGCGAGAAACGGCCGCATGTCGTCAACGATGCGCTGGCGGTGGCGACGGTGATGTCCGCGACCGGCAGTTTCGATCATCGCGCGATCGACGGCGCGACGGGGGCGGAGCTGATGGCTGCGTTCAAGCGGCTGGTGGAAAAACCAGTTGCGATGCTGGCCTGATCGAGGGCTGGGAAAGACAGAAGAGGGAACTGGTCGTGGGATTGCCCACGGCCACATGACAACAGGAATGGATTGATGGCTGACAGCTTTGACCTCGTTGTGCTGGGATCGGGACCGGGCGGCTATGTGGCCGCGATCCGGGCGGCGCAGCTCGGCCTCAAGACGGCGATTGTCGAGCGCGAGGCGCTCGGGGGAATCTGTCTCAACTGGGGATGCATCCCCACCAAGGCGCTCCTCCGTACGTCCGAGATCTATCATTATCTCACCCATGCCGAAGCTTATGGCTTGAAAGCCGAAAAGCCGGCCTTCGATCTGACGAAGATCGTCGAACGCTCGCGCAAGGTAGCCGGACAGCTCAATTCGGGGGTCAAGGGCCTCATGAAGAAGAACAAGGTGACCGTCGTCGAAGGCGAGGGGACGATCACCGGCAAGGGTAAGCTCAAGGTCGTCAAGGATGGCAAGACGACCGAGCTCGAGGCCAAGAACATCATCGTCGCGACCGGCGCGCGTGCGCGTGACCTTCCCTTTGCCAAGGCCGACGGCAAGCGCATCTGGACCTATCGTCATGCGATGGTGCCGGCGGAAATGCCGACCAATCTGCTCGTGATCGGATCGGGCGCGATCGGCGTCGAGTTCGCGAGTTTCTATGCCGACATGGGCGCCAAGGTGAAGATCGTCGAGATGCTCGATCGCATCCTGCCGGTCGAGGACGCCGATGTCAGCGCGTTCATGACCAAGGCGCTCACCAAGCAGGGTCTGTCGATCATGACCTCCGCCGGGGTCGAGAAGCTCGAGGCTGGCGCGAAGTCGGTCAAGGCCACGATCAAGGACAAGGACGGCAAGTCGGCAACCGAGGAATATAGCCATGTCATCGTGGCCGTCGGCATCGCGCCGAACACCGAAAATGTCGGCTTGGAAGCTCTGGGCGTGAAGACGACCAAGGGGCATATCGATACCGATCCCTATGGCCGCACCAATGTCGAGGGCATCTGGGCGATCGGCGACGTGACCGGTCCGCCCTGGCTGGC
>CBFRWL010000306.1:0-2916 GCA_965727025.1 uncultured Sphingomonas sp. | reverse complement strand
CTGCACGTCGATCCCGGCGACTGGAAACGGCCCGGCGTCGACAAGATCGTTTCCGACACGATCAGTCAGGTGGAGGCGTCGAGCCCCGAGCGCAGCGGCCAGATCGTGCTGCTTCACGACGCGGGTGGCGATCGCGCGCAGACGGTGGCGGCGCTGCCGCAGATCATCGAGGCATTGCGGGCCAAAGGCTATCGCTTCGTTCGTGTTTCGGAGCTGGCTGGGCTGAGCCCTGCCGAGGTCATGCCGGTCATTTCCAAGAGCGACCGGCTGGCTGCCTCGGCCGATCTTGCGCTGTTCAGCTTGTTGGGGTTCATCGTCATTGCGCTTGCATGGCTGTTCGCGGTGGCGGTCTCGATTGGCATCGTCCGTGCGGTGCTGCTGTCCGGTCTCGCGCTCTGGCAGGCACGTCGGGAAAGCCGGACGATCTTCCCGCAAGTCGATCCCGATCGCTTCGTGACGGTGCTCATCCCCTGCTTCAACGAGGAGCGGGTGATCGTGCAATCCGTGCAGCGTGTGCTGGCGAGCCGCGACGTGCGGCTTGAAGTGATCGTCATCGACGATGGCTCGAAGGATCGCACCGCGGCTGTCGTGCGCGAAAACTTTGCTGATCATCCACTCGTGAAGCTGCTGGCATTGGAAAATGGCGGCAAGGCGCGCGCGCTCAATCAGGGCTTGGCGTTGGCGAAGGGCGAGGTCGTGATCGCGCTGGACGCCGATACCCAATTCGAACCCACCACAATCGCGCGGCTGGCGCGCTGGTTCGAAGATCCCAGCATCGGTGGCGTGGCGGGCAATGCCAAGGTGGGCAATCGCGTCAACCTCGTCACCTGCTGGCAGGCGCTCGAATATATCACCGCGCAGAATTTGGAGCGCCGGGCGCTGGCGCGGCTCGGCGCCATGACGGTGGTGCCGGGGGCGGTCGGCGCGTGGCGGCGCGAGGCGCTGCGCCAGCTCGGCGGCTATCCTCCCGATACGCTCGCGGAGGATCAGGATCTTACCATCGCGATCCAGCGCGCAGGCTGGAAGGTCCATTATGATCAATATGCCGTGGCGTGGACCGAGGCGCCCGAATCCTTCAAAGCATTGGCCAAGCAGCGTTTCCGCTGGGCCTATGGCACGCTGCAATGCCTGTGGAAACATAAGGCAATCCTGCAGACCGGCAAGCCGCGCGGCCTGGCGCGCGTCGGCCTCCCGCAGGCCATGCTGTTCCAGATTCTGTTTGCGATGATTTCCCCGGTGATCGATCTCGCGCTCTTGGTCAGCGTGGCGGACACCTGGATGCAAGTGCAACAGCATGGCTGGGCGCAAACCGAGCCGACGCTCCAGAAAATGTTCACTTACTGGCTGCTGTTCTCGGCGATCGACCTGCTATCGGGGATCATTGCCTTCGCGTTGGAGCGGCGCGAGCGCTGGCGGTTGCTGTGGCTGCTCTTGCCGCAGCGCCTCGTTTACCGGCAGATCATGTATTATGTCGTGATCAAGGCGGTCGCGCAGGCCGTGCGCGGGCGCTGGACTGGCTGGGGCAAGCTGGAGCGGAGCGGCCGGGTAGCAGCGGCCGAATGATCAGACGAGCGCGATCAGCTCGCCCGCCACCACGATCATTATCAGCACCGACCCTACCAACGCCGCCCTTCGAGGCGACCTTGCGCCCTGGCGAATATCCCCTAGCGCGAAAATCGAAGCGATCATGACGGCCGTCATCGTCCACAGATTGTAGCGCATGTCGGGCGCCACGCTCACTACGCCATATCCCGCCCCGTAAAGAAGGGCCGAGATCGCCAGCACGCGGATCGTCTCCCGCGAAGGGAGCGGCCCCGAGGCCAGCAAGAGCGCGATCGCCACCGCGATCCAGGTTGCGGGCCTGCCGAGCGGGCTCCAGGCCATGGCCTGGGCTGCCTTGACGATGGCGACGGTCAGCGCGTTGGGGGTGAACTGAAGCCCGAGCTCATTGGGCTCGCTCATCATGTAGACCGCGTCGGTCGGGACGTGGTGAACAAGGAAGCGCCAGTTTTGGTTGAGATGGTCGAGGCGATGGGCGGCGTAGGCGAAAGGCGCGTTGCTTACCGCCTGAACCCAGATGGCGGTGGCTGCCACGCCATGCGAATGCGCATAATCCCTGAGGCCATCTTCGACGGTGCTGCAGGCATCGCTATTCTGCCCGTTGTAGAGGCTTGGCTTGTAGCAGAGCGCCGTCATTTGCCGCGTGTCGGCATCGCTCATCGACGGATAGGGATTGCCGCCACCATGCGCCGCAATGCCCCCAAGATCGAAATTGACCAGCGAGAAGATCGGTTCGGATCGATGCGGCTGAAGCGCCGCGACATTGATCAGCCATGTCGATGCGATCAGGATCGCAGCGGGCAGGGCGACCGCGGCGGCCCGGCGCGGCCACGTCCTGAAAGATCCCGGCGGCAGCATCGCGATCGCCATCGGCAGCGTCGCGAACAGGGCGTTGAAGCGCACCGCGGTTGCCACGATCAAAACCAGCAGCGCCGCCGCGCGGGATAAGGGGCCGCCTTCCGGGTCCGTGATCAGCGCCGCGCCGACCAGGCAAAGCGCCGCCAGAAACGGATCTTTCAGGATTGATCCCATTTGCCCAAAGGGTATGGGCAAGGCGCCGATCGCAAGCACCAGAAACGCTTCCAGAAACTTGCCCTCGCGCAGCAATCGGCGGCTGAAGAGCCCGAACCCAATCCAGTAAAGCGCGACATCGAAGATCAATATGCCAGCAGAGCCCGGATAGAGCTTGATGATGAGATGCCAGACCCACGCCGTAATCGGCGGATGCCAATCGTCATAATGACCGCTCAGCGACTGCTGAAACTGATCGACGGTGTCGGGCGTGATGACGCCCCAATGGAATGCGGTGACTTGCAGCGCCGCAAGGGCGAGGACAAGCACAACCAGAATTGCCGA
>CBFRWL010000305.1:0-2924 GCA_965727025.1 uncultured Sphingomonas sp. | reverse complement strand
TGTTTGCCGCCGCCAAGGCGCGCGAGCTGGGGCCGGAGCCTGATGCGGCGCTGCCTGCCATGCCGGCCAGCGAGCATGTCGTCGCCGATTACCAGATGACTCGTCTCTCGCTCAAAGGCCATCCGATGCAGTTCCTGCGTCCGGTGTTCGAACGCGAAGGCGTGCTGAGCTGCGCGCAGACCTCCAACGTCAAAAATGGCGCCCTGGTACGCACCGCCGGCATCGTGCTGGTCCGCCAACGCCCCGGCAAGGGCAATGCGCTTTTCATCACCATCGAAGATGAGACTGGCATCACCAACATCCTCTTGTGGGCGCGGCTTTTCGAAATGCAGCGCCGGCCGGTGATGGCGTCGCGGCTTATCGTGGCCGAGGGCGAGATCCAGCGGAGCAAGGAGAATGTCGTCCACTTGATGGCCACCCGGATCTATGACCGCACCGACGAGCTTGGCCGCTTATCCGACAGCCTTTCGGGCACGACCGCTGATCGTCGCGATCGTCATCCCCGCAATGTGCGCCTCCTGCACAAATCGCGCGATTTTCACTGAGGTCCGGCTTCGCGCTGATCGATGATCGCCTCCGCCGTCTGGTGATCAGCGAGCGAATCGACATCGATGCAGGCTTCGGCGAACGGCAAGGGCACCGCCGCCGCATCGAGCCCGAAGCGGCGTCCGGCGATACGAATGGCTTGCTGCAGCGTCAACAGCCGCAGCCCGACCGCAGCCAGCATCAACGGCCCGAATGCGCGGATGACGGCGCGGCCGCGCTTGCGCTCCTGCTCGATCGTCCGCCACAAGGCGAGCAGCTCGGCCACCTTCGGATCGCCAAGCCAGAACAGGTTCGCGCCGGACCAGGCGCCGGCGCGAAATTTGAGCCAGGTCCGCCGGTTATCCGGATAGGCCGACAGCAGCACGCGCCGCTCGACCATTCCCACCGCGAGATCGTGATTGCGCGCATCCGCGATGAAGGCATCGAGCATGGCGCGATCGAGCAGCACATTGTCCGCCGTCGTCAGCAGGAACGGAAAACCCTGCGATTCAGCCGCAATAGCATTCGCTACCGCTTCGCTCACCGAGGCGCCGCCGCTGCGCGTGGCGATCTTCGGATGCCCTTCCATCCAGGGAATCGCCGCCAGCAGATGCTCAGGCTCCTGCGCGAGCACGACGATCCGCGCGAGGGCGGGGTGATCGACCAGCGTCCGCGCCACCCGCGACAGCATCGCTTCGCCACCGATCGCAATCAGCGCCTTGTCCCGAACGCCAAAATGTTGCGCGAGCGGATCGATCCCCGGCCGCCGCCCGGCGACTAGCAGCGCCGTCACTGAGGGGCTGGCGACGGGCCTCACCGCAGAAGAGGTAGGACGCTGCATCTTCCGCAGGCGTCAAACGCCATCAGTAAACGCGCGCCTTTGGTTTGATGTATTCGGCCTCGTCGGTGAGCGTATACTCGTGCACCGGACGATAATCGATCGTCACCGCGCCTTTGTCGAACCAGGTGATGGTGTGCTTCATCCAGTTCTCGTCGTCGCGATTGGGATAATCCTCATGCATATGCGCGCCGCGGCTTTCCTTACGGTTCGCGGCCGAGTGCATGGTGACGACCGCCTGGGGCAGCATGTTATCGAGCTCGAGCGTCTCGACCAGATCGGTATTCCAGATCAGCGAGCGATCAGTGACGCTAACATCCTGCACGCTGGCATAGACCTTGTCGATCAGTTCCTGCCCTTCGCGCAACAGGTCGGTGTCACGGAACACCGCGCAATGCTTCTGCATGGTGCGCTGCATATCGAGGCGGATCTGGGCCGTGGATGTGCCGCCCTTGGCGTTGCGGAAATGATCGAGGCGGGTGAGCGCCTTGTCGTCGGCCTCCTTGAGGATATTGCCGGGCTTGCTGTTGGGCTTGACCAACTCGGCGATACGGAAGCCGGTCGCGCGGCCGAACACCACGAGATCGATCAGCGAATTCGAGCCCAGACGGTTGGCGCCGTGTACCGACACGCACGCCGCTTCGCCGACGGCGAATAGGCCGGGTACCACCGTATCGGGATTGCCGTCCTTCAGCGTGACGACCTCGCCATGATAATTACAAGGCACGCCGCCCATATTGTAATGGACCGTCGGCGTCACCGGCAGCGGCTGGCGGGTCAAATCGACGCCCGCGAAAATCTTGCCGGTCTCGGTAATGCCAGGAAGACGCTCGGCCAGCACCTTCGGATCGATATGATCGAGGTGAAGATAGATATAATCCTTGTTCGGGCCGACGCCGCGCCCTTCGCGCATCTCCATCGCCATCGAGCGGGCGACCACGTCGCGCGAGGCAAGATCCTTGGCGGAAGGAGCGTAGCGCTCCATGAAGCGCTCGCCTTCGCTGTTGGTGAGATAGCCGCCCTCGCCGCGCGCTCCCTCCGTAATCAGCACGCCCGCGCCGTAGATACCGGTGGGATGGAACTGGACAAATTCCATGTCCTGCAGCGGCAGGCCAGCGCGCAGCACCATGCCGTTGCCGTCGCCGGTGCAGGTATGCGCCGAGGTCGCCGAGAAATAGGTGCGCCCACCGCCCCCGGTCGCCAGCACCACGGCCTGGCTGCGGAAACGGTGGATGGATCCGTCCTCCATGCAGAGCGCGATCACGCCCTTGCACACGCCATTGTCCATGATCAGGTCGAGCGCGAAATATTCGACGTAGAAATCCGCGTCATATTTCAGGCTCTGCTGGTAGAGCGCATGAAGCATGGCGTGCCCGGTGCGATCCGCGGCGGCGCAGGTGCGCTGCACGGGCGGGCCGGCGCCCATATTCTGCATATGGCCGCCGAACGGACGCTGATAGATGGTGCCGTTGTCGTTGCGGCTGAAGGGGACGCCGGCATGCTCCAGCTCGACCACCGCGGCGGGCGCCTCGCGCACCATATATTCGATCGCGTCCTGGTC
>CBFRWL010000304.1:0-2925 GCA_965727025.1 uncultured Sphingomonas sp. | reverse complement strand
CGTCCTTCTCCATCCGCTCGATCAGGCGGGCGGCGCTGTTGTAGCCGACGCGGAGTTGGCGCTGAAGCCAGCTGGTCGAGGCCTTGCGGTTCTCGATCACGAGCTGGATGGCCTTGTGATAGAGCTGGGTTTCGGGATCGTCGGGGCCGGTCGGCGCGCCTTCCATCGCCCAGCCGCCGTCCTCGGGCTCCTCGGTGACGGCCTGGATATAGTCGGGCGTGCCTTGCGACCGCCAGTGATCGGCGACGGCGCGGACTTCCTCATCCGAGACGAACGGGCCGTGCACGCGCGCGATCTGCTTGCCCCCAGGCATGTACAGCATGTCGCCCTTGCCGAGCAGTTGCTCAGCGCCCTGCTCGCCGAGGATGGTGCGGCTATCGATCTTGCTGGTGACCTGGAAGCTGATCCGGGTTGGCAGGTTCGCCTTGATCACGCCGGTGATGACGTCCACCGACGGCCTTTGCGTCGCCATGATCAGGTGGATGCCGGCCGCGCGCGCCTTTTGCGCGAGGCGCTGGATCAGGAATTCCACTTCCTTGCCGGCCGTCATCATCAGGTCGGCGAGCTCGTCGACGATCACCACGATCTGCGGCAGCACCTCGCAATCGAGCTTCTCTTCCTCATAGATCGGCTGGCCGCTCTCGGCATCATAGCCGGTCTGCACGCGCCGGCCGAGCGTCTGGCCCTTGGCCTTGGCGGCGCGGACCTTCTCGTTGAAGCTGGCGAGGCTGCGCACGCTGACCGAAGCCATCATGCGATAGCGTTCCTCCATCTGCTCGACCGCCCATTTGAGCGCGCGGATCGCCTTTTGCGGCTCCGTGACAACCGGCGAAAGCAGATGGGGAATGTCGTCGTAAATGCTCAATTCGAGCATCTTCGGATCGATCATGATCATGCGGCACTGCTCGGGCGTGAGCCGATAGAGCAGCGACAGGATCATGCAGTTGAGGCCCACCGACTTGCCCGAGCCGGTGGTGCCCGCGACCAGCAGATGGGGCATCGGCGCCAAGTCCGCGATCACCGGATCGCCCGCAATATTCTTGCCGAGGATCAGCGGCAGCCCGGCGGCGTGATCTTCGTAAGCATCGCTGGCCACCAGTTCGGACAGCGCCACCGCCTCGCGCTTGGCGTTGGGAAGCTCGATCCCGATCACGGTGCGACCGGGGATCGTCGCGACGCGCGCCGAAAGCGCGGACATATTGCGCGCAATATCGTCAGCGAGAGCGACGACCCGGCTCGCCTTGATCCCCGAGGCGGGCTCCAGCTCGTACATCGTTACGACCGGGCCTGGGCGAACCTCGACGATACGGCCCTTGACGTGGAAATCATCGAGCACCGATTCGAGCAGCCGCGCATTGCGCTCCAGCGCGGCGCGGTCGATCTGCTGGCCGGACGAGGGCGGCGGCGCCTTCAGCAGATCGATCGAGGGCAAGGCATAGGTGTCGCGCAGATCGAGCTTGGCCTGACGCTCGCGGGGCGGCCTAGCCGTTTCCGCCTTCGCGCGCGCCGGCTCCGAAATAACCGGGCGGGATTCCTCCTCCACCGGTACCGCGACCGGCCGCGGCAACGCTTTCTTCGGCTTGGCGACAGCGGCCGGCAGTTCGGCGGAGCCATCGGCAGGCGCGGCGCGAAAACGGCCGAACAGCCAGCCACGTTCGGTTGCATCGAGGCGCAACCCATAGACCCAAAGCGCAAGACCGCCCCCGACCACGAACAGCGCAATGAGCACGCGTACCGGCAAATCCCAGTGCGGCGACGGCAGCAAAGCCGTTCCCGCGCGCGTGAAGGAACTCGTCAGCAGCCCAATTGCGCCGCCCACGCCGGCGGGCAATCCACTGACCGCACCACCACGCAACGTGGCGAGCGCAACGCCGATCAGCGCAATCGCGAGCGTGACCAGGCCGAGGTCACGGCCCCAGCGTCCTAGCTCCGCACCGCGCCATAAGCGCAACGCCAGCAACAATGGCAGCACCAGCGCAAGCGCGACCGGCGGCCCGAACAGGCTCAGCAGCACGTCCGCCGTCCACGCGCCCGGCAGCCCAAGCAAGTTGCGCGCTGGACCTTCGGCGGCGGTGTTCAGCGAAGGATCGGTCGCATGATAGCTTGCCAGCGCAAATGCCAAGGCGAGGGTGAAGGCGATCAGCCCGAGTGCGGCCGCCATCGTCCCGCCACGCCGCGCGACCCCGCCCAGCCGCTCGCGCCAGCTCGGCCCTATCGCCGTCGGCATGCTGATCGTCACCATCTCAAGCCACCCGCTTCGTAGACGAACGCTTCGTCCAATCATCGCCGATAGAATCGCCGTTAACCCTGTTCGGGTCAAGAGTCTGACATTCAAGCCCGATATTGCCATCTAGGTTACATCGAACGCGGCTTGGAATGATGCCATTTTGCGAGACGCTGCTACGTTGACGTCAGACTTCGGGTCTTGGTCGAGAAGCAGCGATGCCAACATTTTGTCTCATTCACAGCAGCGTCCAGGGATCCGATGGCTGGGGCCTGCTGGTCGAAGCATTGAACAGACGTGGCTATCGCTCGATCACCCCGGATTTCCGATCGAGATCGACGGCGGGCATTGTCCCCACGTTGCGGGACCGGAAGCGCTGGCCGCCATCCTGACCTCCATCACCTCGATCGAACATTAGCCGCGTGGCCTCTGCCTCGGTGGCGCATCTCGTGATTGTTCGAAACTCAACCGTCTTTAGTTCAACAGAAGACCTCAGGTATACCGTGCCGAGCAGGCATCCATCACCTTCGTGGGCGTCCCCAGTTTCACGGCTTTCGCCAGCGCGTTATCCTGTTCCGCCTTCCGCGCGCCCTCCGAACGGATGCCGCGACGATCGAGGGCAACGGCCACCTTCGGATCAAGCTTCCGGTTGAGCTCGCCATATTTCAGCAATTGCTCTTCATAAGCCGGGCCTTGCGTCG
>CBFRWL010000303.1:0-2927 GCA_965727025.1 uncultured Sphingomonas sp. | reverse complement strand
CGGCTCGGATGCCAGAGCAGCAGCACGAGGATCGGCACCGCGAAGATGCGCGAAAGCGTGAGCAGGTTGGGCAGAGTCAGCATCGCGCCAACCCTAGCGAAGGAGTCCAACTGGCCGGAAGCAGATTCTGGGCCTCAGTGCTCGCTTTTGCCGTTCGAACGAAGCGCGATGTCGAGAACGGCTCAACCAGCGCGCAGCCTTTCCAGCACGCGCTCGCGGCCGATGAGGGGTAGCAGCGCGGCCATATCGGGACCATGGTCCAGCCCGGTGATCGCCTGGCGCAATGGAAGGAACAGCGCCTTGCCCTTGCGGCCGGTGCTCGCTTTCAAGGCATTGGTCAGCGCGTGCCAGGGATCGGCCGCCCAATCGATCGACTCCGCGACCGACGCTGCCTCGGCGAGAAAGGCGCGATCCTCATCGTTCACGCCAGCCCCCGTTACCGGACCTTCGACGATCGACCACCAGTTCGCCGCGTCGCTGACCCGCTCGAGATTGGGCCTGATCGCTTCCCAACCCGCCGCGTCGATGCCGGTGGGCAGGCGGCGCGCGACCGCATCATAGCCGAGCAGATGGACGATGCGCCGGTTGAGCGCTTTGAGTTCTTCCTCGTCGAAACGGGCGGGCGCCCTTCCGAAGTGCGCGAAATCGAAAGTGGCGATCAGTGGCGCCGCATCCGTGACCGGCTCGACCGGATCGCTGGTGCCGATTCGCGCCAGCAACGCCAGCAAGGCGATCGGCTCGAGCCCCTCCTCACGAAAATGATCGCAGCCAAGCGAACCGAGCCGTTTCGAAAGCTTGCCCTCGCTTCCGGTTAGCAAGGCCTCATGCGCGAACGCTGGTGGCTGGGCGCCCAGCGCCTCGAACATCTGAAGCTGCAGCCCGGTATTGGTGACATGATCCTCGCCGCGCACGACATGGGTGACACCCATGTCGATATCGTCGATCACGCTCGGCAGCATGTAGAGCCAGCTCCCGTCGGCGCGGCGGATCACGGGATCGGACATCAGCTTGGGATCGAGATGCTGGTTGCCGCGAATCAGATCCTGCCAGTGGATCGGCCGCTCATGATCGAGCTTGAAGCGCCAGTGCGGACGAAGGCCCTTGGCTTCGAGTTCGGCACGCTCTTGCTCGCCGAGCTTGAGCGCAGCACGGTCATAGATCGGCGGCAAGCCGCGCCCGGCGAGAATCTTGCGCTTCAGCTCCAGCTCTTCGGCGGTTTCGTAGCAGGGATAGACCCGGCCCGCGGTTCGCAGCTCCTCGAAGCGCGCCTCATACAGGCTGAAGCGCTCGGACTGACGCACGCTTGAGTCCGGATCGAGACTAAGCCAGGCAAGATCTGCCCGGATCGATTCGGCGAACGCCTCGGTCGAGCGCTCAAGATCGGTATCATCGAGCCGCAGGAGAAACCGCCCGCCATTCTTCCGCGCCCACAGCCAATTGTGCAGGGCCGCGCGGATGTTGCCGACATGAAGCCGACCCGTAGGGGATGGAGCAAAGCGCGTTATAACCGTCATATGCGGCGCTGTATCATTCTTGCACCCTTGGGCAAGCGCGCCTCTTCCCCCGTCGCCAAACGGCTACTAAAGGGGCGAAAGAATACGGGGACTCGCGCAGCATGAAGATTTTAGCCGGCAACTCCAACCTGCCGCTCGCAGAGGCGATTGCCCGCTATCTGGAGCTTCCGCTGACTGACGCCAGCGTCCGCCGCTTCGCGGACGAGGAAGTGTTCGTCGAAATCCACGAGAATGTGCGCGGCGAAGATGTGTTCGTCGTCCAGTCGACCGGCTATCCTGCCAACGACAATCTCATGGAATTGCTGATCTGCATCGACGCACTGAAGCGCGCGTCGGCCAAGCGGGTCACGGCGGTGATTCCCTATTTCGGCTATGCACGGCAGGACCGAAAGCCCGGGCCGCGTACGCCGATTTCGGCGAAGCTGGTCGCCAACCTGATTACCGTTGCCGGCGCGCACCGCGTGCTTTCGATGGATCTGCATGCCGGCCAGATCCAGGGCTTCTTCGATATCCCGACCGACAATCTCTACGCGGCGCCAGTGATGTCGGCCGATATCCAGGCGCGCTTCGGCGGCAAGAATCTGATGGTGGTCTCGCCTGACGTGGGCGGCGTCGTGCGCGCCCGTGCGCTTGCCAAGCGGCTCGAAAACGCCCCGCTCGCGATCGTCGACAAACGTCGCGAGCGCCCGGGCGAATCGGAGGTGATGAACATCATCGGCGACGTCTCGGGCCGCTTCTGCATCCTGGTCGACGATATCGTCGATTCGGCTGGCACGCTTTGCAACGCCGCCGCCGCACTCCGTGAAGCGGGTGCCGAAGACGTCGTCGCCTATGTGAGCCATGGCGTGCTTTCGGGCGGGGCGGTGGCTCGCGTCGAAGGCTCGGCGCTCTCCGAGCTGGTCATCACCGATTCGCTCGGCGCGCCGCAGCCAGTGGCCGAGGCCAAGAAGATCCGCCACCTCACCATCGCGCCGTTGCTCGCCGAAGCGATCCGCCGCATTGCCGACGAAAGCTCGGTCTCCAGCCTGTTCGACTGAGTCCAGCGTCGGATCGGCCGGTCCAAATGCCGGTCCGGCTAACTGTTTCATGAACATATCGTTTGAGGTGCGTTCAGGCTGCCGCGCATAAGATCGCTGTGCTTATCGCGGTATCGAGAGGACAGAGAACGACAATGAAACAGATGATCCACGCTGCCCTGACAGCCTTATCCTTGAGCCTCGTCACCCTCAATGCAACGCCGGCTGCGGCCGATCCCGGCCATGGCCATGGGCGCGGCCACGGCAGGCATGATGAGCGCCATGGCGGCAAGCATGATCGCGACCGTCACGATGATGGGCGGCATGGCGATCGCCGCCATGATTGGGATCGGCATTATGCCCGCCATGACGATCGCGACTGGCATCGCGGCCGGGA
>CBFRWL010000302.1:0-2931 GCA_965727025.1 uncultured Sphingomonas sp. | reverse complement strand
ACACTGAATCACAATCTGATCTCCGTGGGAATCTGGTTATTGGGTCCGGACCCTAACACGCCCTAGAAACGCTGCTTGTCGCCCGCTGCCGACCTACGACGCGCCGGGGTGCGGGATTTGGAAATATCGCCATGAACCTTGGCAAGCAGTTTCAGAAGCTGATTTCGCTCTTCCGTGGTGAGCATGGCCAATGCCTGATCTTCGGAGGCGCGCAGCAATGTTGTCATGCGCGCGAGTCCGGCTGCCCCCTCTTCGGTTAACCACAACGAATTGCTGCGCAGATCACGGCCTCGCCGCCGTTCGATCAGACCTCGATCCACTAAGATGTTGACCAGCTTCATCGCGCTCGCGCGGTTGATTGAAAGCGCGCGCGCCAGCGCCGATTGTTCGCAACCGGGCATGTTTCTGATCAGCGCAAGCGCAGCTACTTTCGCAGGGGATAGACCGTGGCCAGCCAGCGCCGCGCGCGCCGCTTCGTTGAGCCGCAGGCTGGCCATTTGCATCTGGAAACCCACCAGTAAGCTGAATTCATCTTCATGCACCGGCAACCCCCTTGCCTATAATGTATGCCTACGATACATTTTAATGCAATCGGCATAGCATCAGCGGATTTCAGGGCAAGAGGGAGGCGAGTCCCGATGACAAGCAAATACAAGCTTCTGATCGACGGGGAAATGGTCGACGGGGTCTCTTCATTCGATGTGATCAATCCAGCGACCGCCCAACCGTTCGCCCGCTGTCCCAAGGCTGATGAGAAGCTGCTGAACCATGCGGTAGCCGCTGCAAAGTCGGCCTTTTCCGCCTGGGCGGCGACGCCTGTCGACCAGCGCGCGGCGCTGGTCACGGCGCTCGCCGACAGGCTGGAGCAACGCGCGGAGGAGTTTGCCGCCCTGCTCACCACCGAACAGGGCAAGCCGCTGAACCAGGCGATGTTCGAGATCATGGGCAGCGTGATGACGCTGCGCGCCTTTGCCGCCATGCGTCCCGAGGCGAATATCCTTCGGGATGAGGGCGGGAACCGGGTGATAGAGCATCGCACGCCGCTTGGCGTCGTTGCGGCCATCACGCCCTGGAATTTCCCGGTAATACTGGCGATGAACAAGCTTGGCCCGGCGCTGGTCACTGGCAATACCATGGTGCTGAAGCCCGCACCGACCACCCCGCTCACGACCCTGCTGTTCGGCGAGATCTGCGCGCAGCTATTGCCGCGCGGCGTCGTCAATGTGATCTGCGATCAAAATGATCTGGGCGGCCTGCTTTCCGCGCATCCAGACGTGGCGAAATTGTCGTTCACCGGCTCCACCGCGACCGGCAAGAAGGTGATGGCCTCGGCCGCCGCCGGTCTGAAACGGGTCACGCTGGAACTGGGTGGAAATGACGCCGCGATCGTACTCGACGATGTCGATACCGCGGTGGCGGCGCGCAAGGTCTATGACGGAGCGATGGCCAATGCGGGCCAGATCTGCGTGGCTATCAAGCGCGCCTATGTACCCGAAGCCATATATGATGATTTCTGCGACGAACTCGCGCGGCTTGCGAAGGAAACGGTGGTAGACGACGGTTCCCGGCAGGGCGCGAAGATCGGGCCGGTGCAGAACGCGATGCAGTACGACAAGGTGGTGGCGCTGCTGGCCGATGCGCGGGAGCGGGGCACGGTTCTGGCGGGCGGCGAGCCGCTCGACCGGCCGGGCTATTTCATTCCGCCCACCATCGTGCGCGATCTGGACGATGATGCCCCGCTGGTGCGCGAGGAGCAGTTCGGTCCAGTCCTTCCCGTACTCAAATATCGCGACATCGAGGATGTGATCGCCCGCGCCAACGATTCGGAATATGGCCTTGGCGGCACCGTGTGGGGCAGGGACGTGGCGCGCGCCACCGAGGTCGCCATGCGGATCGATTCGGGCACCGTCTGGGTCAATCAGCACCTGGCGATTGATCCTAATATTCCATTCCGCGGATCGAAGCAGTCCGGCATCGGCGGTGAGCTCGGCCAGGCGGGACTGAACGAATATACGCAGGCGCATGTCGTCAATGCGGTCGAGTTGGAGCCCGTCGCCTGAGCTCGGTCGAACGCTTCTCCACCAGGCTGGTGCCGCCGCAAAGCCGGCATCTGTTCTGGCGCGAGATAATCGCCGAAGCCTTTCCCGGCATGACCGTCTATGCCCCGGAGGGCATCAGCGCGGATCTGTCGCGCTGGAAACTCGGCCCGGTCCGTCTGGCGCGTGCGCGAAGCGGGCGAGCGCATATCAGCCGGATCGCCAATCGGAACGCCGGCAATGTCATCGTCCACCTTCAGCGGCGGGGGCGGCTGACCATGACCCATGGTGGCGGTGCGGTCAGCGCGGCGGCCGGCGACATCGTTATCGCCGATGACAGCCGACCCTACGCAATCGAAATCTCGGAAGGGAACGAATGCCTGATCCTGCAATTGCCTGCGGCCGAGCTTGATCAGGCGCTGGCGGGGCGCGATTGCCACGGCTGGTTGCTGCGCGGTGACGATCCCAATGTCGCCTTTCTCGGTCATATGCTTCAGGGTTTGTGGGGGCAGCGGGAACTTTACGATAGCGTCGACGGGGGAGTCGGCGATCTCCTGGCCGACGCGGCTCGCCTTGTCTGTCGATGCAGCCACTCATCCGCGATGACGCGGATCGATGGCACGGCGCCCGTGGAATATGCGTTGCGCCATCTCGACGACCCGGCACTCGGCACGGCCATGATCTGCGAAGCCACGGGGCTTTCGCCGCGCGCCGTGCAGAAGGCATTTCTCCGCCATGCCGCACTGACGCCGACCGCGTTCATCGCGGAACGGCGGCTGGCACGCGCAGCAGACCTGCTCGGTGTGGGCGACGGGCGCAGCATTACCGATGTCGCCCTCGAAGTGGGATTCAACGATCCTGCCTTTTTCAGCCGCTGTTTCCGCCGCCGCTTCGG
>CBFRWL010000301.1:0-2942 GCA_965727025.1 uncultured Sphingomonas sp. | reverse complement strand
ACTCGCATCGCTAGTCGAGCGGCGCGAGGAGAACGTCCCGTCCGGGCTTTGAATACGCGTCGGAAATCGCTGACGTTGCAGAACTGAGCGCGAAAAGCGATTTCCTTGATACTGAGACCGGATTCCGAAAGTAGTCGATCCGCTATCTCGATGCGGCACATGGTGCGGATTGCCATCAGGGACGTGCCTTCCGACGCCAAGCGGCGTCGGAACGTTCCCAGGCTCAAGCCAAAAATCATGGCCATTTGTTTCATGTTAGGTGGCTTTTCGCTACGCGAAAGCGCCGCGGCGGTTATTGCGCGGACTCGTTCTGCAACTGGCTGACTTTCATATTCGGGAGGGAGAAAATCAAAAGGATATAAGCTGAACAGACATTCTAGGTCTCGATAATTTCTGAGGATGGGTCTCGAAAGATATTTGTGGTCGAACATAAACGCGCTTGTTTTGTGGTCGAACGCCAGGTGCGCTTGGAAAAACTCCTTATAAATATTGAAATTTTCATCTAGAGGAAATCCTAGCATTATCTTCCTGATCGGAATTTGCTTTTGAATAAGCCAGCTAAAAAGTCTCTGAAAAGCCAAGAGGCCGAAAATCTCTAATAGCAAGTCCGCCCACTGGCGGCCGCGCACTCCGATATCCAGCCAAATAATCGCATGATCCTCTTCCAGGACCACCCGGAGATCTTTTCGTTTATCGGTGAGTTTTAGAAATTGTCTTGCTGCTTCTATTGCCGTGGCCAAATCGGGACAGGCGAGCATCGCCAGGCACATCAGCCGAAAATCGCCGACCGGCATGGAAGTGAGGGCGTCGCGTCGGCATGCATGCGCCTGGAAGGCGAGGACCGCCTCGCGAGCGAAATGCGCGAATGAATCGCGCGTAAGCTCGCCCTGCTCATCCAGGTGCAGGAGTTGATCCCGCGACGAGCACCCAGCAGCCGCGACCAGCGCCTCCACATCCCCATCGATCGCTTCCATTGCCTGAATCATGACAGCGGCCAAGCCTTTGGAGACGGTCGACCGCTTCGTTCGCGCGCGTGGATCGACGATCATCCTTCACCCTCCATCCCTGAACATTTCTGTACTCCTTTACGGACATAAATGGGCTCTCCGTGCTACGCTCTCCAGCCATAATGTTAGCCGATTGGGTGCGCGCTAGATGCGCTTGGGGGGAAGAGGAAAGCCATGAGGTCAAAAGTGCCTCACGCGCCGGATCGAATTCGAAGCCTGCTGATCTTCGCAGCGGGACAGAGGCGCGCACCTCGCCTGCCATCCGGCCGTCAAAGTCAACAGCGTTCGGCATATCGATCAAACAGCACGAGGCAGTCTTCATGCGCGGAGATCGATTTGGAGCATCTGCTCGAACTTGCCCCCGCCTACTGGACGATTGAGGAGAAATTATGAGCAGTCGAACTGAGCATTGGGATAGCGAATGCGACGTAGCCGTCCTGGGCTGCGGCGCAGCCGGCATGGCGGGAGCCATCGAGGCCCATGATGCTGGCGCGCGAGTCGCCATTTTTGATAAAATGCCTGCGGGTCGCGAAGGCGGCAACACCAGGGTATCAGGGGGCATATGCTTCGATAACGTGAATGCCGAGCGTGCGGCCGTCTATCTCCGGAACTTATGCGGCGATTTTGAACTGCCGGAGGGGGTTATTCTAGCCTGGGCAAGGGAAACCGCGGCTAATGCGGACTGGCTAACTCGGCTGGGCGCGCAGTTAAGCCATGTCCCAGGCTATCTTCCCGAATATCCTGAGCTGGAGGGAAGCGAGTGCTACGGCGGCTATCTCGGGATCAAGGGTGTCATGGGTGGCGGGCTTCTGTTCGAATTTCTGTACGAACAGGTCCGAAAGCGCGGGATACCGATTCATCTCGAGACCCCGGCGCGGGAACTTGTGCAGGACGTCGCAACGGGTGCAATTTTGGGGGTCGTCACCGAGCACCTCGGCCAACTGGTCCGGGTGAGGGCGAAGTCCGGCGTGATCCTTGCGACGGGCGGGTTCGAAAACAATCCTGAGATGACGCGCGACTACCTCAACATTGCAAATGCCGGAATCTGGGGCTCGCCCGCCGCCACCGGAGACGGGCATCGGATGGCGCAGAAAATCGGCGCCAGCTTCTGGCACATGGGCAACATGATGACCTATGTCGGCATTAAGGTCAGTGAGTTCGAAGCCGGCTTCCCAATCAGCCTCCATGGCGCCCAGGCCTTTATATTTGTCGGCCCCGAAGGCAAGCGCTTCACCAGCGAATCCCTGCAATCGCGCCACGGACACGCTTTGGTGAATGGCCGATACGAGCTGTGGCCGACGCAGCCGATGCACGTGATCTTTGACGAGTCCGCCCGGCTAAGTGGCCCTCTGGGGCCGATGTCGAGCCCGTTGGGACCAGCCGACATCCAGACGGATAATATTTCTACCTTCGCAATCGGCTGGAATCTGTTGATCGAAAACTATCGCTGGAGCGCAGACAACAGCACCGAGGTCGCGAAAGGCTGGATCAAGCGGGCCGATAGGATCGACGACCTGGCGCGGGACATCGGTGTAGATCCCACCGTCCTCACGGACACGCTTCGGCGCTACAACGCAGATTGCCATGCCGGTAACGATAGCCAATATGATCGCGATCCCGCGACGCTTGTCGCGCTTGAAAGACCCCCATTTTATTATTTCAGCGGCCCCCCGCTAGTTGCTTGGAGCAACGGCGGGCCGCGTCGGAACGAACATGGCGAAGTACTCGATGCCTTCGGTGTCGTTCTGCCCGGCCTGTTTGCTGCCGGG
Organism: uncultured Sphingomonas sp.; assembly: GCA_965727025.1. Classification (GTDB taxonomy): domain Bacteria; phylum Pseudomonadota; class Alphaproteobacteria; order Sphingomonadales; family Sphingomonadaceae; genus CANJQJ01. The sequence continues at coordinate 166 of CBFRWL010000301.1, read as the reverse complement.
AGCGTCAGTTCGACATATAGTTGGTGCAAGGATGGGGGTTTCCACATCGCCGACGCGCTCGCCTTCGGTCGTATCGCGGGCCGCACAGCCGCTGCGCGAAGCAAAATGACGACCTCCTGATCCGAGCAATCCGTTGCCTGACAAACATAAAGATCAAGGGAGACGC
>CBFRWL010000300.1:0-2962 GCA_965727025.1 uncultured Sphingomonas sp. | reverse complement strand
TCATCGCCAGCATGAAACCCTGCACCAGATCGTCGATATAGACCGGATGGAAATTGGGCTTGCCGTCGCCGACGAACAGGAACACGCCCTTTTGCACCATCTTGAACATCTTGAGCAGGCGAACGTCGCCGGGCCCGTAGATCGAGCAGGGGCGGATCACCACCATTTCGATCCCGCTGGAGCCTTCGGGCGTGCGGCAGGCAAGCTCGGCCTTCAGCTTGGTTTCCTGATAGAAGTCCATCGGGTTGAACGGGGAATTTTCATCCGAGGGAATTTGCTTGACGCTGCCATGCACACCGATGGTCGAGCAGTAGACGAAGCGCCGGACGCCGGCCTGCTTGGCGGCGTCGAGCAGGTCCATCGTGCCTTCGTAATTGACCTTGAGGAAATCCTCGTAAGTGCCTTCGCTGCGAAACATGGCGGCGATGTGGAACACCGTGTCGACATCCGCGACGAGCCGGCGCAGCGCCTCCTTGTCCTCGAGATCGGCCTCGACGATTTCGAGGCCAGGCGCGGGTTCGATCCGCTTGGCATCGCGCACGAGCGCGCGGACTGGATAGCCGTCGGCCAGCAGGCGCTTGACCAGCGCATTGCCGGTAAACCCGGCGCCGCCGGTCACGGCGACGAGCGGCTTATCGCTCACGGGCTGCACCCACGCTGCACCTTGCGGCGGAAAACACGAAACTACTCACCATAGGCACCATGATCTGCTGCAGCGCACAAGGTGCATATCGGCGTGCCCTGTCGAGTCAAGCAACAATGATGGCTAATGATTTCCGGGATCAGGCGCTGTCGCTGCCCCCATTGTCGTGATCCGCAAGCTGTTGGCGAAGCTCCGCTTTCATAATCTTGCCGGTGCCGGTCAGCGGCAGCGCGTCCATGAAGATGATATCGTCCGGCAGCCACCAGCGTGCCACATGGTTGGCGAGATGATCCATTATCGTCTGCTTGCACACATCGCTGCCCGGTGCGCGCGACACGATCAGGATTGGCCGCTCTTCCCATTTGGGATGCGGCACGCCGATTGCCGCCGCCTGCGCCACGCCCGGGCATCCGGCGGCGGCATTTTCGAGATCGATCGAGCTGATCCATTCGCCGCCGGACTTGATCACATCCTTGGCGCGGTCGGTGATCTGCACATAGCTGTTGGGATGGATGACGGCGATATCGCCGGTATCGAACCAGCCCTCGGGATCGAGTGCGGAGGATCCGGCCTTGAAATAGCGATCGACCACCCAGGCTCCGCGGATCTGAAGATGGCCGGTCGTCCTGCCGTCGTGCGGCAACGGCTTCGAATCCTCGCTCACGATCCGGAGCTCGAGGCCAAAGGGCGCCACGCCCTGCATCCGAATGAAATCGATCTGATGGTCGCTGTCGAGCTCAACCCAGTCGTCGGGATAGGCGCAGACCGAGCCTACGGGCGAAATCTCGGTCATCCCCCAGAGATGGTGGAAGGCAATGCCGAGATCGAGAAAGCGCTGGATCAGCGCGCGCGGCGCTGCCGACCCGCCCACCGAGACATGGCGCAATTTTCCGAGGCTCGAACCGGTGGCGTCGAGATGCGCAAGCATGGTGCTCCAGATCGTCGGCACGCCGGCGCTGTGCGTGGCACCTTCGTCAACGATCATGCGATGCATGGTTGCAATATCGCCGGGGACCACCAGCGCCAGGCGCGCGCCCGTCATCGCGCAGCTGAAGGGCAATCCCCAGCTTGCGGCATGAAACAGCGGCACAAACGGAAGCGCGGTTGCATGATGAGGCAGATTGAAAGCATCCGGCCCGATCGCCATCATGGCATGAAGCACGGTAGAACGATGCTCGTAGAGCACGCCTTTCGGGTTTCCGGTGGTGCCGCTGGTGTAGCAAAGCATGGCGGGCGCTCGCTCGTCGCCATCATGCCAGCGATAATCATCGCTTTCATACGCAAGCACAGCTTCGAATTCGTCGTCAAAGCAGATGAACTGTTCCACGCAGGCAATGCGGGGCTTGATGCGCTCGATCACCGGCTCGAACGCCCCGTCGTAGAGCAGGATGCGGTCTTCGGCATGGTTGATGATGTAGATGATCTGGTCGTCGAACAGGCGCCAGTTGATCGTATGGATCACTCCGCCCATGCCGATCGCACCGAACCAGGCGACGAGATGGCGCACATGGTTCTTCGCCAATGTCGCGATCCGGTCGTCAGGCTTGATGCCATTGGCTTCAAGATGACGCGCGAATTTCCGCGCATCCCGCGCGACTTTCGCCCAATTTGATCGGTTGATGCTGCCGTCCGCTTCGCAGGTGATGATCTCGCGTTGGCCATGGACCCGCGCGGCATGATCGATCACGTGCGTCAGCCTGAGCGGCCAATCCTGCATCTTGCCTAGCATGTCTCTCTCCACGCGCAGGATTGCGCAATCGCATGTGATTGACAATGGCGTTGCCGATTACCGGGGCTGGGGAAAGGCGCCGAGAAGCCGGGCCATGTCTTCCGGCGTGTTGACGTTGAAGAATGCGCCGTCGAACGCGATGGCCTGCGCATTGCATTGGCGTATCCACGCGCGGATCGAACGATCGTCGGTCCTAGTCAGAAAAAATTCGAGCTGATCAGCCAGAGCAGCGGGCCAGAGCCCGAACAGCCATTGATCGCGAACATAAGCTGGGCCGGGGCTGAGCCGCGTCGCGAGATCGGAGGGAACCGGCAGCACGTCGCATCCCGCCGAAAGCACGGCGTCGAAGCCGTGCGCGTCAGCATGACGGAGCGCCCCGCAGAGGCCGCCGAGCGGGCCGAGGCCAGGTTCCGGCCGGTCGTGCACCCGCTCCAGCCCCGGCCAATCGCGTCCGCAGACGACCAGCTGCTCGCATTGCCCGCGCAGCGCTTCGGCGACATGCGCGATCAGCGGCTTCCCGTCGATGACAGCCAGCGCCTTGTCCGAACCGAAGCGGGAGGAGCGGCCGCCCGCCAATATCGCCCCGAGCA
>CBFRWL010000299.1:0-2975 GCA_965727025.1 uncultured Sphingomonas sp. | reverse complement strand
ACCGGCAAGACGCTTGGCGAGAACATCGATCAGGTGACGTGGAATCCCGATCAGAAGGTCATCTATGACGCAAAGACACCGATCACCAAGACGGGCGGTGTGGTCGGCTTGAAGGGCAGCCTCGCTCCCGAGGGTGCGATCGTGAAGGTTGCCGGCATGCACCGGCTCCAGTTCGAAGGGCCCGCTGTCGTCTTCGATTGCGAGGAAGAGGCCTTCGCGGCGGTGGAGGCGCGGCAGATCGTCGAAGGTTCGGTGGTCGTGATCCGCTATGAGGGGCCGAAAGGCGGCCCTGGCATGCGAGAGATGCTCTCGACGACCGCGGCGCTTTACGGGCTCGGTATGGGCGAAAAGGTCGCGCTGATCACTGACGGGCGTTTTTCCGGTGCGACGCGCGGCTTCTGCATTGGTCATGTCGGGCCTGAAGCGGCCGATGGCGGCCCGATCGCGTTGGTGGAAAATGGCGACATCATTCGGATCGATGCAGAAGCGGGCACCATCGACCTTGACGTCTCGCCTGACCTTCTCGCACAGCGGCGCGCGAACTGGGTAGCACGTGCTAATGATTATCAGTCCGGTGCGCTGTGGCGCTATGCGCAGAATGTCGGCCCTGCCTATAAGGGAGCGGTGACTCATCCCGGTGCCAAAGCCGAAACGCATGTCTATGCGGATATCTGATGTCCGGCGCGTCATTGGCGCAATGGCACATCTTCGGTTCGATGCGGCAGATCGCGGGCGTCATCAGTGTGGCAGGATTGGTCATGATCGCTGCTTGCAATAAGCCTCAACCCAAGCAGAAGATGATCCCCTGCCAGTTGGCGGGGGCCACGACCTTCGAGCCGGATTGCGGCATAGAGAAGAGTAGCGGTCCGGACGGTGCAATAGTGACGTTGCGTCACCCGGACGGCGGATTTCGCCGGCTGATCGTAACCCGCGATGGGCGAGGCGTGGTCGCGGCGGATGGAGCGGAGGCGGCAAGCGTGCGAATGAGCGGGGCGAGCGAGATTGAAGTCTCCCTGGGTGGTGATCGCTATCGCCTGCCAGCCAAAAGCACGAAGCCGTCCTCGCGGCCATGAGTTCGACGCTATTGCTGACGGCTGCAACGCCGGTCCTCTCCGCTGCCGCCATGCGTACGGCTGAAGATCAAGCCATCGCGGGGGGTACGGATGTCGAGACGCTCATGGTGCGTGCCGGCGCAGGCGTGGCCGAGGCGGCGTGGCTGTTCACTGGCGGCATGGAGGCGCTCGTCATCTGTGGCCCCGGCAACAATGGCGGCGATGGCTATGTCGCGGCGGCGATGCTCGCGAAACGTGGCGTACGCGTTCGTGTCGCAGCGCTGGCCGAACCGAAGACGAAGGCGGCCATCGGCGCCCGCGGGGCATGGGATGGCCCCGTCGAGCCGCTCGGTGAGGCGCAGCCGGCACCGGTGCTAATTGACGCGCTGTTCGGCACCGGTCTAACGCGGGAACTGGACCAGCCGATTGCCGCGCAACTGATGCGGCTTGCCGGCGGGGCTAGGTTTCGTGTGGCGGTCGATCTGCCGAGCGGTGTCGCCACCGACGATGGCGCGATCCTTTCGGCCATCCCCGACTTCGACATGACGGTGGCGTTGGGCGCGCTCAAGCCTGCGCACCTGCTGCAACCGGCGGCCCAGCATATGGGCCGGTTGGTTACGGTCGACATCGGGCTTGGCCCGATCGAGAGCCCGCTGACCTTGCTCACGAAGCCAAGCCTCCACAAGCCTCTCGCCAGCGCTCATAAGTTCAGCCGCGGCGCGGTCGGGGTTATCGGCGGCGGCATGTGGGGCGCGGCGGTGCTGGCTGCCACGGCAGCGCAGAAGGCCGGCGCCGGTTCGGTCGCGCTGTCCGACGTCGATCAGGGCGGGCCGGCCGCGTTGATCCGCAAGGACGAGGAGGCAATCCTTGGCGACGACCGCTACAGGCCGCTGCTGATCGGCCCCGGCCTCGGCAGGGACAAGATCGCCGAACAGCGGCTATCGCGGGTATTGGGTTGTCGCAGGCAACTCGTGATCGATGCCGACGCGCTCACTCTGATCGGAGCGGCGATCGGGCGCGTGAAGCAGCAGCCTTACCCTCCCATTCTCACGCCGCACGAGGGGGAGTTCCAGCGCCTGTTTGGCGATCGGGATGGTAGCAAGATCGAGCGGACTCGCGCAGCGGCGGCCAAAGCGGGCGCTTATATTATCCACAAGGGTCCGGACACGGTGATCGCAGCGCCCGACGGCCGGGTCGCACTGGCGCCGGCTGGGCCAAGCTGGCTTGCAAGCGCCGGCACGGGCGATGTGCTCTCAGGGGCCGTCGCGGCAATGCTCGCGCAGGGGCTGGAACCTTTTGAGGCAGCCCAGGCCGCCGTCTGGTTGCATGCCGAAGCGGCTCGGCTGGCAGGGCCGCTGCTCATCGCCGACGATCTTGTGGAAGCGTTGCCGGCGGCGGCTGCAGCCTGCCTGTGAATCCCGGAGAAATCGTCAGGCTTGCATCGCGCGGCGATGGCGTAACCGCCGGCGGACAGCATGTCTCGCTCGCCGCGCCAGGCGATGTGGTGGAAGCGGACGGCACGCTGCGGCGCGGGCAGCATCATGCGACGCCGCCGTGCCGACATTTCCCGGAGTGCGGCGGATGCCAGCTCCAGCACGTCGATGATACGGCTTATGCTGGTTTCATAACCGACCGGATCAAGGGCGCGCTCTTGGCCCAAGGGCTGGACGTACCGGACATCCGGCCCGCTCATCTTTCACCCCCGCGCAGCCGCCGGCGGGTCGCCATGCGCGTGGAACGCCGGGGCAGGCGCGTGCTGCTTGGCTTCAACGAAGAGCGCAGTCATCGCATCATAGATATACGCCAGTGTGAGATCATGCGGCCGGAACTATACGCGCTGGTCGATCCGCTGCGAGCGCTGCTCGGCGACTTGCTCCAAGATCGGCGCGCGGCGGCCATTCAGATGACGATGACCGATCAGGG
>CBFRWL010000298.1:0-2978 GCA_965727025.1 uncultured Sphingomonas sp. | reverse complement strand
CTCTTTTCCACATGGATGGCGGGTGGCTGCGTGGTGCCATTCGATTATTTGATGGCGGCTGATGTGATGAAAGCAGTCGGGCGTTTCGGGATCAGCGTGCTTGCCGGCGTGCCGCCGCTATGGACCCAGCTGGCCGACGCCAAATGGACGCCGGAGGCCGCCCGACAGTTGCGAATCATTACCAATAGCGGCGGCAGGCTTCCCGTGCCTTTGATCCGCCGGTTGCGTTTGCTGTATCCCCGCGCGGCGCTGCACAGCATGTACGGCCTCACCGAAGCATTCCGTTCGACCAGCCTTGATCCGGCTTTGATCGACGCGCATCCCGATTCGATCGGCACCGCCATTCCGCTGGCAGAGGTGATGGTGGTTCGGCCCGATGGCAGCATCGCTGCTGATGACGAGCCCGGCGAGCTTGTGCATGCCGGGCCGCTCGTCGCGCAGGGTTATTGGCAGGATGCGGAGCGGACCGCGCTTCGCTTTCGGCCTGCGCCTCCTGCATCGATCTGCGGCGGCGTCGCGGTTTGGTCGGGCGATACGGTCGTGCGCGGCGGCGATGGCTTGCTTCGTTTTGTCGGGCGGGACGATGAAATGATCAAGACTGCGGGTAATCGTGTGAGCCCCACCGAAATCGAGGAGGCCGCTATAGCCAGCGGTTTCGCGCGCGAAGCCGTGGCCTGTGGCGTGCCTGACCAGACGATGGGGGAGGCGATCGCGCTGGCGATCGCCGGGCGTCCGGAGGACGAAGCGGCGCTGAGACAATATTTCAAGCGGGAGTTGCCCAATTTCATGCAGCCGCGCGCGATCCTTCCACTGGAAACCTTGCCGCGCAACGCCAATGGCAAGCTCGACCGCACAGCGATCAAAGGCATGTTCAAGGCATGAAGCCGGCTGGTGCCATCCCCAAGGATTTGCTGCCCGCTTCCGGCGCGTTGAAGATCGGCGGACATGACGTGTCACAGATCGTAGCGCAGGCTGGCGATACGCCACTGTTCGCTTATGATGCAGCGATCATCCGCCGGCGGGTTGAACAGTTTCGCGCTGCCATGCCGCCGGAAGTGGGTTTGCATTACGCCGTCAAAGCAAATCCTTACACGCCAATCCTAAATTGCTTTGTGAGCTTGGTCGATGGCTTCGACGTGGCCTCTGGCGGTGAGCTGGACATGGCACTGGCGGCGGGAATGCCTGCCGATCGCATTTCGATGGCGGGCCCAGGCAAGCGCGATCCGGAATTGGCGGCCGCCATCAAGGCAGGAATCACTATCAACCTGGAATCGGAGGGCGAAGCCGCACGTGCTCTCGCGATCGCGACGCAGCTTGGCGCGCGTCCGCGCCTCGCAATCCGCGTCAACCCGAGCTTCGAGATCAAGGGATCGGGCATGCGGATGGGCGGCGGTGCGAAGCCATTCGGCGTTGATGCCGAGCGGGTCCCGGAGCTGGTGCGAACGCTTATTGCCGAAGGTGCGGATTGGCGGGGATTCCATATCTTCGCCGGTTCGCAGGCGCTGGATAGCACGGCCATCATCGCGTCGCAGCGGGCGACACTCGATCTTGTGACGCAATTGTCCGAAGCGGCGGGCGCTTTCCCGCCCTTGGTCAATCTGGGCGGCGGCTTCGGTATCCCCTATTTTCCAGGCGAGCAGCCGTTGAACATCGAAGAGATCGGAAAGGAGCTTTCATCAATTCTGAATAATCGATCTCAAGTTATTAAAAAATCGCATTTCTGTATCGAGCTTGGTCGATGGCTGGTCGGCGAGGCAGGGGTCTACTTGACCCGCGTCGTCGATCGCAAGCAGAGCCATGGCGAGACTTTCCTGATCGTCGATGGCGGGCTCCATCACCAGCTCGCCGCCAGCGGCAACTTGGGAACGGTCGTGCGCCGAAACTATCCGATCGCCATCGCCAACCGGTTCGACGCCGAGCCGGAGGAAGAGGTGACGGTGGTCGGCTGCCTTTGCACGCCGCTCGACCGGCTTGCGGATAAGGTGTTGCTGCCCCGTGCCGAAGTGGGTGACCTCATCGCAATCTTCATGGCCGGGGCCTATGGCCTCACAGCGAGCCCCAGTGCCTTTTTGGGACACCCTTTACCTAAGGAAATCATGGTCGATCACGGCTTTGTCGCTTAGGCCTAACCCTGTTTTAACCTGAACAGCCCATAGCGGACCCTGAATCCGGAGATCTACTCGCCGGATCGGATAGATTCAGGTTGCGAAAGGGCGGTCTAAATGGGGCTCCAGAAAAACGTGCGGCTCATTCTGGGCCTCATGGCGGCGGCAAGCGCGAGCATGGCGGCAGCCAAGCCTGCCGATGAGCTTCCTTCGGCGTCGTTCGTCGGTACCCATGAGGGGCCAGGCGAGGAATATGTCATCGGCCCGCTCGACCAGCTTACCATCTTCGTGTGGCGCAATCCGGAGCTTGGGGCGAAGGTACAGGTCCGCCCGGATGGTCGCATCACGACGCCGCTGATCTCCGATCTCCCTGCCGTGGGGCGCACACCCGCGCAGCTTTCCGACGACATCCGCGCGGCGCTTTCCAAATATATCCAGGATCCGATCGTCTCGGTGATCGTGGAGAATTTCTCGGGCACCTATTCGCAGCAGGTTCGCATCGTTGGCGCCACCGAGAAGCCCGCCTCGCTGCCCTATCGCGCGAACATGACGCTGCTTGACGCCATGATCGCGGTGGGCGGTCTCAATGAATTTGCTTCGGGCAATAATGCGCGGCTGATCCGCTTCGACCGCAAGAGCGGCAAGCAGATCGAATATAAGCTCAAGATCGCGCGCCTGCTCAAAAAGGGTGACGCCTCGGCCAATGTGAAGCTCGAGCCGGGCGACGTCATCATCATCCCCGAAAGCATGTTCTAGGCCGCAGCGGATGAACGCAATCTACGAGGAAATCCGCATTGCGCTGCACATGATCTGGCGGCGGCGCTGGCTGGCGCTGGCCGTGGCATGGGCAGTGTGCATCCTCGGATGGCTGGT
>CBFRWL010000297.1:0-3039 GCA_965727025.1 uncultured Sphingomonas sp. | reverse complement strand
TATCCCATAGGCGCACGAAATCAGCAGCAAGGCGCGTGCGTAAGCCTGCCATTGCGCTGTTGCCAGCGCGAAGCCGCTCACGATCGTCACCAGCGCAAGCGGCCAGAATTCAAAAAGATAGCGTGGCCCATATTGGTAGATCGGGCTCATCGGATAGAAGATGTAGGCGATGACCGCCGCCGGAAAGATGAAATCGATGAAGCCAAGCTTGCGCGCCCTGGCCTTGATCAGCAACGCGCCGCCGAGCAGCAGGAGCAGAACCGGCGAGGTCCAGAAGCTGAGCTCCATCAAGCGCTCCACCGAGAGCCGGAGGCCCTTCAGGACGGATGGCGGATCGAAATAAAGATGGTCGACCGTTCTCCCCGCCAGCCAGTAGGGCGATTTGAACGGGCTGCCGGTCAACGCTTTTTGATACCATAAAAGCGCGACGCCGAAGGGGGCGCAGCCCAGAGCGAAGCCCGCGATCAGCTTGATCCGATGCGGCGAGAGTAACAGCGCGATGCCGATCGGAGCGCCCACGGCGATGGCCGAGAGATTCCGGCTCACTCCGACCATGCCCAATGCCGCGCCACCTATCACGGCCCATAGCAAGGAACGCGATGCGAGCGCGCGATCAGTCGCCAAGGCAGCGAGCAGGATGAACACCGCGCATGCAAAATGCGAATAGAGCGCACCGCCGTTGAAAATCGTGAAAGGCGCCGCGGCAAAAGCGGCAACGGCGAGGATGGCGAGCGCTGCGTCCCCTTTTCCTCGCACAAGTGCGGCGAGCAGCGCCACGGCAGCCACGATCAGCACGACGATCGCCGCCTCCGCCGGTAACCCCAGCCCCTCGAACAAGGCCAGCACCATCGGCCAGCCCGGCGGATACATGCCGAACCACTTGCCGGCGGCCAAACCGACGAAATGCGGCGTCAGCACATCGCCGAGAGGCGGCGCGGGGTTCCAGACGCGGCCGGCGAGATAGGTCTGCGCCTGGAATGCATAGACAAATTCATCGTCCGTCATGAAGGAATGCAGGATGAGGAACCGGGTCAGCAGCGATGCCGTCACCAGTGCTGCCGCTACCAGCGTAACCATCACTGTCCAGCGCGTTCGGGCCAATGCTTGCAATGTCAGCGGCCTGGTCGCCAGCATCAGCAGCGCTAGCAGAAGCAGCAGCGCGGCCGAGCTTTTGAACGGCTCCAGATTATGCGTGTAAGCGGTTGAGAAGCGCTCGAACGAGAAGGCGACGGCGATCACGACCGCCAGCACGGCGATGACAGCACCGGCAACGACCGGATTGATCCGGGACATGCGAAGGTGAAGCTGCTCTATCGTGCCGCCCAGCGACATGCCCAGTGGCTCCCTATCCGCAAACCGGGTCCGCGGCTTGACGACGATGCAATGCGATCAGCCTATGCGGATGAAGGTTTGCGACGTCAGCCTGTCGAGCCACGGCATATCGATTACCGTCGTCACGACGAACATGAGCGCGATGATGATCGACATCATGATCAGCTCCTTTTCGCGATAAAGCTTTTCCGGCTTCTGTGCTGATGAGTCGCTCTTCATCGAAAGCGCAAGATATTGTCCGAACAACATCACGATGAACGGCATGACGTTGATGTATTCGATGCGATATTTGATGAGAAATACCGCCAAGGCAAAGCTCGACAGCAAAGCATAGATGAAGCAGCTGACGGTGAGGGACACTTCATCATATCCCGCGAAGCTCTTGCGGTAACGTAAAAGCTGATCGCGTCCGTGGCTGGCGGTGATCTGGCGATATTCCGAAAGCCGCTTGGCCCCCATCAGGAAAGCCCCGCCCAGCCAATAGGCGAACACGATCGAACCCGGCGGCAATGTGGTCGGATCGATCATCGCCCAGCCGATCAGCAAGCGGAGCGGGTTGTTGATCGATTCGGAGATCACATCGAAATAGGGAATGTCCTTCGATCGCATCGGCTGAACATTGTAGACGATGCCCTGCAGCCCGAAGATCGCGGCGATCGCAAGCATGGTCGTGCTGGCAAATGCAGCCGCGGCGAGGCCGCAGACAATGAACAAGGTCCATTCGATGAAGACATAGGATCCCTTCAGCTCGCGCTGAACCGAGGCGCGCGAAGCCTTGGTCGGATGATGCCGATCAAAATCGCGGTCGAGCCATTCGTTGATGACATAGTTTGCCGATGCGATGCAGAAGGCGGCGACGAGCCCCAGCAGCACCGGCTTGAGCAAAGGCGTGCTGCCGACGCCACGCAGAAGGCAAGCGAGTATGACGCCCGGCAGGATGAAGACATGCTTCGTGCTGTGATCGAGGCGAGCGATCGCGAGATAGTCACGCAGGGTTCCACCTTGGCGAGGAACCGCTTCTCGTCTGTCCGATACCGATGCCATCACTTAACTCCAGCAACTAACTACCGACCAGCGCAAACCCTGTGCCGGCTTTCCCGTCCCTGGCGCCAGGGACAGGCCGGTGTCGGCTCAGACGGGGGTAAAGACATGTCCAGCCGTGCAAGGACGCCGCCCTCCGGGCTGAACCGCAAGGAAATCGTATAATTTTTCTGCCGCGGTTCGAAAGTTTGTGGTCGCGCCCGGCATTGCGCCGTTACGGCTCTCGAATGAGCCAGTCTTGCTATGCGGCGCGGCGGCGCGCGTGAGCATGCGTCATATCCTCGTCGATTCGGCCCACCGGGGCTTCTTGGTCGATACCGCAAACTCCGGACAACATCAAAAGTTCCCGAGTAAAAACGAAGTTATTATTTCAAAAATATATCTCACGGTAGATGTGTGGTGCATCGCTGTCCCATATTAATCCGTATATTGAGAAACATTATCATCTCCGCCAAAATAAGTTGATTCTCTAATACGGGTTGTTGATTCGAATTCCGCGAGATAGTAAAATATTCGCGGCGAATAATGACCGATTTAATTATCTTTTTAATGGGCGGGTTCGTAGGTGGCTTGGCGGGCCTGATCGACGATGCCGACGATGCCGATACGCTGCTCAACGTCGCAGTGGGGGCGTTGAGCGGTTTATATTGCCTGGCGTTCCTCTAG
>CBFRWL010000296.1:0-3041 GCA_965727025.1 uncultured Sphingomonas sp. | reverse complement strand
TTGTCGAACTTCGACTTGGTCACGCTGTCATTGACGTTGATCGCCGGGAACGGAAGCTTGCCATTCTTGCTGAGTTCGTAGAGCCGGTGAACGCCAGTCGTCGTTTCCTCGGATACCCCCTTGGTGTTCTGCACCGTCTTGGTCAGATAGCCGGGGCGCTCAGCCAGAAAGCGTTTCAGCACCGCGCAGAAGATCTCTTCTTCTTCATTCGAAGGCGTGAACAGCGGCTCGCCCGCCTCGACGCGCGCGCCCCACAGCGCGAACATGGTGGCATCGCCGCCATCGTCCAAAATCATGTTGCAGGTCTCGTCGGTGCCCCAATCGAAGATGCGCACGACATAATCCCAATAATCCTGCAGGCTCTCGCCCTTGATCGCAAACACCGGGATCCCGCGCGCTGCAATCGCCGCTGCCGCATGATCCTGGGTCGAGAAGATGTTGCACGTCGCCCAGCGCACATCCGCACCCAGATCCACCAGCGTCTCGATCAAAACCGCGGTCTGGATCGTCATGTGCAGCGATCCCGTGATCCGCGCACCGCGTAACGGCTTCGTGCCGCCGAACTCCGAGCGCAACGCCATCAGCCCCGGCATCTCGGTCTCGGCAATGTTGATCTCCGCACGACCAAAACCGGCCAACGACAGATCCTTGACCGCGTAGTCGGTGAACTCAGTTACAGGGGCAGTGGCCACGAACAATCTCCTCGATGAGCGGCCGCCCCTTAACGTGCGCGGATGCTCAAAGCAAATATAAAGATATCCTTATATGCTTGTTAAATGGGCGCATGACAACCTCGCGCCGGGTCGCGGCAGGTCCGCACAGTTGACGTTTACGTAAACGTCACCTAATCTTTCGGCATGTCGGTAGCCGCTCTCGTTCACACCCCCGACGCGCGAAATCGCGAACGATTTACCATCAGCGAGCTCACGCAGGAGTTCGGCGTCACGGCGCGGGCCTTGCGCTTCTACGAGGACAAAGGGCTGATCGCTCCCGAACGGCACGGGCTCTCACGCATATACTCACGGCAAGATCGCGCGCGGCTCGCCTGGCTGTTGCGTGCTAAACGGGTCGGCTTCAGCCTCGACGAAGCACGTGAGATGATCGACCTTTATAACATCAACGACAGCCGTGCCACGCAGCGCCGCGTCACGCTCGAAAAATGCAGCGCAAAGATCGATCAGCTTCGCCGTCAGCAGGAAGATATCGAAGCCCAGATAAACGAACTTGAAGAGTTCCTTGATCTCCTCCGTGCCGCCACCGCTGCCAAGCCTTGAATAGGAGAAACCGATGCCACTCTATCATCCGCCTGTTCGTGACACCCGCTACGTGCTGGATAGCGTGTTGGGGCTGGATCGCTACGCCAATCTGCCAGGCTTCGGAACGGCGACGCCGGATCTGGTGGACGCAGTGCTATCCGAAGGCGGCCGGTTTTGCGAAGAGGTGCTGTTTCCGCTCAACGCGGGCGGCGATCGGGAGGGCTGCACACGCAATCCCGACGGCAGCGTCACGACGCCGACCGGTTTCAAGGACGCCTATCAGCAGTTCGTCGCGGGCGGCTGGCCGACCTTGGCCGCACCGGAACAATATGGCGGCCAGGCTTTGCCGCACGTCATCGCCACGGCATTCGAGGAATATCTGATCTCCTCGAACATGGCGTTTTCCATGTACAACCTCCTGACCCAGGGCGCGATCTCGGCGCTGCTGGTCAAGGGCAGCGAGGAGCAAAAGGCGCTCTATCTGCCGAAAATGGTTTCCGGCGAATGGGCCGGCACGATGAACCTGACCGAGGCGCACGCCGGCACCGATCTCGGCATGATCCGCACGCGCGCCGAACCCAATGGCGACGGCACTTATGCCATCACGGGCAACAAGATCTTCATCTCCTCCGGCGAACATGACGTCGCATCCAACATCATCCACCTCGTGCTCGCCAAGGTTTCCGGCGCGCCGGATAATGTGAAGGGCATCTCGCTCTTTATCGTGCCCAAATTCATTCCCGATGCTGCAGGCAATCCGGGTGAGCGCAATAAGCTCCAGTGCGGCTCGATCGAGGAGAAGATGGGCATTCACGGCAACGCCACGTGCGTCATGAACTATGACGGCGCGAAAGGCTGGCTGGTGGGCGAGGAGAATAAGGGCCTCGCGGCCATGTTCATCATGATGAACGCCGCCCGTCTCGGCGTCGGCCTCCAAGGCCTTTCGCAGGGCGAGATCGCCTATCAGAACGCCGTCCAGTACGCCAAGGATCGCCGCCAGGGCCGTGCGCTGACCGGCCCGGCCGAGCCGAATGAGAAAGCCGACACGCTCTTTGTTCATCCGGACGTTCGGCGGATGTTGATGGAATGCAAGGCCTATCTCGAAGGCGCGCGCGCGATCATCCTATGGGCCGCGCTGCAGGTCGATTTAACCCATTATGCCCAGGATGAGGCGGAGCGTCAGACGGCCGATGACCTCATCTCGCTGCTCACGCCCGTGATCAAGGGCTATGTCACCGATCTTGGCTATTATTGCGCGACCTTGGCGCAACAAGTCTATGGCGGCCACGGCTACATCCGCGAATGGGGAATGGAGCAGTTTGTCCGCGATGCGCGGATCGCGATGATTTACGAGGGCACCAACGGCGTTCAGGCAATGGATCTGGTCGGGCGCAAGCTGGCGAAGGATGGCGGCCGCGCCGTCCAGCTCTTCTTCAAGCTCGTCAATGAGGAGATCGAAGCAGCCTCCGCCGAACCCGCGGCAAAGGACTATGCCGCACAGCTTCAAAAGGCGCTCGGCCAACTACAGGCCGCAACGATGTGGCTCGTCCAGAACGCAATGGCTGCGCCCAACAATGCCGGCGCCGCGGCTTACCCTTATATGCAGTGCATGGGCGTTGTTGCGCTTGGCTGGATGTGGCTCAAAATGCTGCGAGCCTCGTCGGCGGCGCTTGCGGCCGGCGAAGGCGACAAGGCTTTCCACGAGGCCAAGCAGATCACCGCCCGCTTTTACGCCGAGCGTATCCTACCTGAAGCCGGCGCCGCGCGCCGAAAGATCGAAGGCGG
>CBFRWL010000295.1:0-3070 GCA_965727025.1 uncultured Sphingomonas sp. | reverse complement strand
CAGCGCGAAATAGTGGAACTGAAACGAGAGCGCGGGCGTGACGAAATCATTGGGCAATTGCTCATGTGCGAGCACGATGTTCAGCCCGATCGAATCGGCGCCGACATCGTGGGCACCGCGATTGGCCGCTTCCATGATCGAAGGGCCGCCGCCCGAACAGACCACCAGATGCCGCTTGCCGTCGGCATCGGTCGGGGTCGCGCTGGCCAGCCGGGCGAGCCGGCGTGCCTCGTCATAATATTTCGATTTATCCTTGAGCTTCTGCGCGATGATCTGCTGCGTTTCGGTCTTCGCCGCTTCCAGCAACCGATCCGCGTCGTCCGGCTCGGGAATTCGCGCCGAGCCGTAGAATACGAAGGTCGAGGCGATGCCGGCCTCGTCGAGCAATAGCTCCGGCTTGAGCAGCTCCAGCTGGAAACGAACCGGCCGCAAATCTTCGCGAAGCAGGAACTCCTTATCCTGGAACGCCAGCCGATAGGCCGAATGTTCGGTCTGCCGCGTCGACGTAACGCGGCTGGCCGAGGCCGCATCTTCCTTGGCCCGCGGGAAAATTCGTTTGGGAAGCTTCTGGTCTGTCATGGCAACAAGCCTATGGCGATCATGGTTACGATTTTGCAAGCGAGCGGCCTCAGCGGCAATAAGGCCCCGGCCCCATGTCGAAATGGAAATGATTGTGGTGGAACGCATTGGCATCGGGCCCAAGCACCACGCTGAATCGCCGGCACGCCGACTGATGCAGCGCGCGCAGGAACGATCGCGCATTTGCATCGGGGCCGTTCCAATCCTGCTCCACGGTAATGCGGCGGCCGTTCGCCAGATCGAACGCGGCGATATCCACGGCATTGGCGCGGGCATGTTCGGAGAGCTTGCCGCCTGCGATCCCATTCACCGAGCGGCAGGCATAGCTGCCAAAGCTCTCGATCTTGACGACCGGGCTATCGAGCCATGCCCGCGCCGCCTGCTGAACCGCGGTCTGCACCCAGCGCGTGAACGGCACCGCCAGCCCGCATCTGACCGCGCCGAGATTGGCCACCGGTATGCCCACGGCGAGCAGCTTGACCGAGCTGGTCGCCGAACAGCCAGGTGAAAAGGTGCGATCCGGCAACAGCTCGAAACGCGCGCCGGCAGCCTGGAGATCGGCAAGGCACATTCTGAGATCGAGCTCGGCCGGCTGCCGCGGCGGAGGCAGTCGACCATGGCGCTGCTCGGACGGGCCGACGCAGGCCGCGACCATGAGCAGAAGTGCGATACCCCGCTTGCGCATGAGCGGGCAGTGCGGCGTCTCCGCGCCGAAAGCAATTGCCAGAGATGAAATTGCGAGTCGGAAGGTTCGCGGTGCGAGCCAGGCTGAACGGGTTAGCCATTTTTTGGGATGGTTAACGGCGCGTTAGTTGACTTCGTGGCGGACGCCACTAGAAGCGCCGGCGGGCCACGCCGTCCCAACGCGGCGCGTGCTCTCTGCAAGGAGAGACTGACATGACTGACTTCCCCAAGCCGGCGGCGAAGCCGGCCCGTCCCCATTTTTCATCCGGACCCTGCGCGAAGCCGCCCGGCTGGTCGCCTGAAAAGCTCGCCACTGGTTCGCTCGGCCGCTCGCATCGTTCGAAGCTCGGCAAGAGCCGCATCGTGCATGCGATGGAGCTTAGCCGCGACATTCTGGGCGTACCTGCGACCCATCATATCGGCATCGTTCCGGGTTCCGACACTGGCGCGGTCGAAATGGCGCTGTGGAGCCTGTTGGGCGCGCGGCCGGCTACGATGGTCGCGTGGGAAAGCTTCGGTGAGGGTTGGGTCACCGATGTCGTCAAGCAGCTCAAGCTCGATGCCAAGATCGTCAAGGCGCCCTATGGCGAGCTGCCCGATCTTAGCCAGATCGATCAATCCACCGACGTCGTCTTCACCTGGAACGGCACGACCTCGGGCGTGCGCGTGCCGAATGGCGACTGGATCCGCGACGATCGCGAAGGCCTCATGATCGCCGATGCCACCTCGGCCTGCTTCGCCCAGGACATTCCTTGGGACAAGCTCGACGTCGTGACCTACAGCTGGCAGAAAGCGTTGGGCGGCGAAGGCGCGCATGGCGTGCTGATCCTCGGGCCGCGCGCGGTCGAGCGTCTCGAAAGCTACACGCCGGCTTGGCCGTTGCCCAAGATCTTCCGCATGACCAAAGGCGGCAAGTTCAACGCGAGCATCTTCAAGGGCGACACGATCAACACCCCCTCGCTGCTGGCGATCGAAGACTATATCTTTGCGCTGGAATGGGCGAAATCGACCGGCGGCTTGCGTGCGCTGATCAGGCGGGCGGACGACAATCTCGCCGCGCTTGACGCATGGGTGCAGAAGACGCCGTGGATCGATCATCTTGCGACGGATCCGGCGAGCCGCTCGAACACATCGGTATGTCTCAAATTCGCTGGCGACGCGGTGACCGGTCTCGACGACGAAGCGCAGCTTGCCCTCGTCAAGAAGATGGCATCCCTGCTCGAGGCCGAGGACGCGGCCTATGACGTCGCCGGCTATCGCGATGCCCCGCCGGGCTTGCGAATCTGGTGCGGCGCGACGGTTGAGACCAGCGATATCGAAGCGCTCGGCCCCTGGCTCGATTGGGCCTGGGCGCACGCTCGCGGCTGAACCTCGGCTTCATCGATGCCCGGCACCTGCCGGGCCGGCTTCACTCCACGCAAAACGCACCACCAACATGACCCCCCCGCCATCGGCGGGGGTGACGTGGAAACAGAAAGGCAACACCAATGCCCAAAGTCCTCATTTCCGATAAGATGGATCCTCGCGCCGCCCAGATCTTCCGCGAGCGCGGCGTCGAGGTCGACGAGATTACCGGCAAGACCAAGGACGAGCTGATCGCCATGATCGGTGATTATGACGGCCTCGCCATTCGCTCCTCTACCAAAGTGACCAAGGACGTGATCGCGGCGGCCAAGAATCTCAAGGTGATCGGCCGCGCCGGCATCGGCGTCGACAATGTCGACATTCCGGCGGCTTCCGCCGCCGGCATCGTCGTCATGAACACGCCGTTCGGCAATTCGATCACCACCGCCGAGCATGCGATCGC
>CBFRWL010000294.1:0-3081 GCA_965727025.1 uncultured Sphingomonas sp. | reverse complement strand
CCGGTCTTGTCCGCAGTAATGCCCTTGAGGAAATCGGGGCCGAGGCGGGCGCCGGCCGCCTTCTTTTCCCGGGCGGCGCTGGCCTTGATGTCTTTCATGAAGTCATCGGATAGCCGCGCGGTTTTCGGAGGGGCAGGTTTGGGCGGCTCCGGCTTCGGCACGGGCACCGGCTTCGGTAGCGGAGCGGGGGCAGGCTGGGGGGCCGGCTTGGGCGCCGGCGCCGGCGTTGGCTTGGGTGGCGTCTCTTCTTGCGGCGGCCCCACTTGGGGCGCCTGCGATTCCGCCGGCGGCTCCGAGGAGGGCTTGGGCATCTGCGCGTGCAGCCCCACCGGCCCGACGAGCTGCACGTCCATCGATTCGGGCGGCAGGTGCTTCGGCGGTCTCTGGAACAACAGGCTTAGCGACAAGGCTGCGAACAGCAGGACATGGCCGGCAAGCGCCAGCCCCAGCCCCTTTTGTTCGGCCGTATCCATCACCGCCGCTGGTCCGCGCCCACCGTCACGAGCGCGACCTTGTTGAGGCCAACGCGGTTGAGCTCGCCCATCACCTGCATCACCGAGCCGTAGGACAACACCCGATCCGCACGCAAAAAGACCTGCGGGGGCTCTCCGCCACGATGGTCTTCGGCGATCGTCTCCAGCGCATCGTTGAGGCCGTTGGCGGGCACGGCATCTTCATCGATATAGACTTGGCCATTCCCGTTGATCGAGATCTGGACGGGCTTCTGATCCTGATCGAGCGCCTTGGCGCGGCTGTCCGGCAGGTTGATCGGGACGCCAGCGACGAGCAACGGCGCGGTGATCATGAAGATGATCAGCAGCACCAGCATGACGTCGACCAGCGGCGTGACGTTGATTTCCGACATCGGCGCACGGCGGCCATTGCCGGATCCGCGCGAGCCTGGTCCCGCGGCCATCATTTCTTGTCCTGCTCCAGCTCGCGGCTCAGCATCGCGTGAAATGAATCGGCAAAGCGATGGGTATGCCCCTCGATGCGATTGATGCGATGGCTCAGCCGGTTATAGGCGATCACCGCCGGGATCGCTGCGAACAGCCCCAAGGCAGTGGCGAACAGCGCCTCCGCAATGCCCGGCGCGACGACGCCGAGACTGGTGTTCTGCGACGCGGATATGTCCGAAAAGCTGCGCATGATGCCCCACACCGTGCCGAACAGGCCGACGAAGGGGGCGACCGAGCCGATCGTCGCGAGCAGGCTCAGCCGGTCGGCCAGCCGATCGGTTTCTGCCGCCGCCGCCGAGTTCATCGCGCTAACGAGGCGCGCGCGCGTGCCTTCGCGATCGACATTGGTGCTTTTGGTCGAGCGTCGCCATTCGACGACGCCGGCTGAAAATACCTTCGCGTTGGGAAGCTCCTTGCGGCCGGGGCCGTCATAGAAGCGGTCGATATCCTCGGTCTGCCAGAAATCGCGCTCGAACGCCTCGTTCGATTTCTCGATCCGGCGCAGGCGGGTGCCGTGGCTGATGATGATCGTCCACGTCCAGATGCTGGCCCCGATCAGCCCCAGCATCACGATCTTGACGATGATATCGGCGTGCCAGAACAAGGCGAACGGCGACAAGCTCGCCCCCGCTGCGCTTAGCTGAACTCCATCCATCCGCTATTCCGCTCCTGTCAGATTTCGAAATATGTCCATCCACTGGCTCGGCTGGCGCCGGGGCCGCCCATCGGGGCTTACAAAGGTCGCCTGCACGTCCGCCTCTGCCAGCAATTCGTCCGCGCGCATCACCTTCTGGTGGATATGGACGCTCGCGGCCTGCGCCTGGGTCACGCGCGAACGGATGAGGAGATCATCGTCCAGCTTGGCCGGCTTGCGATAGCGGATCGAAAGATTGGCGACGGCATAGGCCCCGTCGCCGCGTTCGTGCGCGGCGCGCTGATCGATGCCGGCGATGCGAAGCATGTCCGATCGGGCGCGCTCGATGAAGCGGATATAGCTCGCATGATAGACGACGCCGGTCGCGTCGGTATCTTCATAATAGACGCGGCAGGCAAAGCGGTGCTCGCCATCAAGGAACCGGCCGGATTGGGGGTTGTCCTGCGCGTCATTAACCATTTGCCATGCCGATAGACTCTCGTGACTCGGCACGTAAAGCTGTTTTCCGCCGATTGCGCGGCCAACGCTTGCGGTTGGATATTATTTTGCGTCGAACAAGCTGTCTTGTTGGGAGGATGCGGGGGGATTGAGGCCGAGATGCTTCCAGCCGCGGCTGTTGAGGCAGCGTCCGCGCGCCGTCCGTGCGACCAGGCCGAGCTGGATCAGAAAGGGCTCAACAACCTCTTCGATCGTGTCGCGCGGTTCGGAGAGGCCGGCGGCGAGCGTTTCGACGCCGACCGGGCCGCCCTTGTAGATATCGGCGATCATCGTGAGGTAGCGCCGGTCCATGCTGTCGAGACCGAGCGAATCCACCTCGAGCCGATTGAGCGCGCCGTCCGCCACCTTGGCATCGATCACGGGAGCGCCTGAGACATGCGCGAAATCACGCACGCGCCGCAGCAGCCGTCCCGCGATGCGCGGCGTGCCGCGCGCACGCTTCGCAATCTCGTGCGCGCCATCGTCTGCGATCGGCGCGTTGAGCAGCCCGGCAGCGCGCCGCACCACCTGCTGCAGTTCCTCGACCGTGTAGAAGATCAGCCGGACGGGGATGCCGAAGCGATCGCGCAGCGGCGTGGTGATCAGCCCCTGGCGCGTCGTCGCCCCCACCAGCGTGAAGCGGGGCAGGTCGATCCTCACCGAGCGCGCCGAGGGACCTTCGCCGATCATCAGATCGAGCGCACGATCCTCCATCGCCGGATAGAGCACTTCTTCCACGGCCGGGTTGAGGCGGTGAATCTCGTCGATGAAGAGAACGTCGCCATCTTCGAGGTTGGTCAGCAGCGCCGCGAGATCGCCCGATTTTGCGATCACCGGCCCCGAGGTGGCGCGAAAGCCGACACCCAGTTCGCGCGCGATGATCTGCGCGAGCGTGGTCTTGCCGAGCCCCGGCGGGCCGTAGAACAGGACATGATCGAGCGCATCGCCACGCTCCTTCGCGGCGGCGATGAACACGCGCAGATTTTCGCG
>CBFRWL010000293.1:0-3085 GCA_965727025.1 uncultured Sphingomonas sp. | reverse complement strand
CGGCCAGTCGTTGCCGCCTGGCCTATCGATCCTCAATCTTCCGCGGCCGTGTCCGCAAGCAGCATCGCGGCGTGTGGACCCGGCCCGATGCTGGCAAACTCAACGACCATCAATCCTTCCAGAGGCCCCTTGCTCATCCGGCAGCCGCCAGTTCGAGGAATCCCGCCAGCCGGTGCCTGATAATTCCCTCGGCCTCCTCGACGATCCGTTCGAGCAGGTCCTTGCAGGTCGGAATGTCATGAATTAGGCCTTGGACCTGTCCTGCCCAAACCAGGCCTGCGTCAATATCACCCGATTCCAGGGCAACGCGTCCCTTGGCGCCCGAAACGAGAGGCCGAATATCCTCGAACACAGCATCGTCGCGCTTGCTGATTTCGATGACCTCGTCGGATACGCTGTTCTTCGCGACCCGGCCGGTGTTGTGGAATTTGCGAAAGATCAGATTGGTGGCTCGCTCGTCATTATCGACGATGAATTGTTTGATCCGCGGATGGATTGGCGCCTCGACCGTGGCGCAAAAACGCGTTCCCATGTTGATCCCCTCTGCGCCCAGCGCCAGGGCGGCGACAAGGCCGCGTCCGTCGGCGAAACCACCGCTTGCGATCACCGGAATCTTGACCTTGTCGGCGGCGGCAGGGATCAGGATGAGGCCCGGAATGTCGTCTTCGCCCGGATGGCCGGCACATTCGAAGCCGTCGATCGAGATCACGTCCACTCCCATTCGTTCCGCCGACAATGCGTGACGGACGGCAGTGCATTTATGGATGACCTTGATCCCGTTCTCCTTGAACTCGTCGATATGCTCCTGGGGCTTATATCCTGCCGTTTCGACGATCTTCACGCCCCTGTCGATGATCGCCCTGCGATATTCGGCATAAGGAGGGGGGGACACGGACGGGAGGATGGTCAGGTTCACGCCGAAGGGCTTGTCGGTCATGGCCTGGCACCGATCGATTTCGCGGCGCAGATCGTCCGGCGTGGGCTGGGTAAGCGCAGTGAGCATACCCAACCCACCGGCATTCGACACCGCCGAGGCAAGCTCGGCCCGCCCAACCCACATCATACCGCCCTGCACGATCGGATATTGGACACCGATCAAGTCCGTGAAACGTGTACGCATTCTATTCTCCCTACCCCCTTGCCGCTCAGCGGCCTCGCCATTTGCCCGCACGCTTTTCAGCGAACGCCTGCATGCCTTCAAACCCGTCCTCAGTCGCCGTCAGAATCTGGAAAAGGCGCCGCTCGGTAATCGGCGCCTGGGACAGGGTCGTCTCGAACGCCAGATTGACCAATCGGCCAGAACTTGGCTGTTAACGGCGTTCAGCGAATCGGGCGGGTTCAACGTCAGCAGCGTCACGGCTTCGCGTCGTTCGACCAGATGCTCCCATAGATCCGCGGCATGATCACAACGCCTCCACGATCGTGACATTGGACATGCCGCCGCCTTCGCACATGGTCTGAAGCCCCCAGCGCTTGCCCTGCTGGCGCAAGGCGTGGATCATCGTCGTCATGAGCTTGGTTCCGCTGGCCCCGAGGGGATGCCCCAGCGCAATCGCTCCGCCCCTGGCATTGACCTTCGCCGGATCGGCGTCCAGCGCCTTGAGCCAGGCCATGGGAATGGAAGCGAATGCCTCGTTCACTTCAAAGAGATCGATATCCTCCAGCTTCATGCCGGCCCTGGCCAGCGCCTTGCGCGTTGCCGGGACGGGTTCCTCCAGCATGACGACCGGGTCGCCGGCAGTGACCGTCAGGGAATGAACGCGCGCAATTGGGGTAAGCCCATGCTCCTTCACCGCGCGCGCGCTCGCCACCAGCACGCCTGATGCGCCGTCGGTCATCTGGCTCGCATTGGCGGCCGTGATGGCGCCGCCCTCGACGATTGGCTTCACCCCCGCCATGCCTTCCGGCGAGGCATCGAAGCGCACGCCTTCATCCGTGTCGAAAATCGTTCCATCGACATGCACCGGCACGATCTCATCGCGAAACAGGCCGGCCTTGATCGCGCCCGCCGCCCGCTTGTGGCTCTCCAGCGCGTAGCGATCCATATCGTCCCGGCTGAAGCCATATTTGTCGGCTATCGCCTGCGCGCCGTGAAACTGACTGAATTCGGATATGCCGTAACGGTCCAGGATCCGGCGGCTCCACGGCCCCTGCCCTATTCCGGCCTGCGCATGCAGCGTATAGTTTGATCCCATGGGCACGCGGGTCATGCTCTCGACACCAGCGGCGACGAGCAGGTCCTGCGTGCCTGACATCACGGCCTGCGCGGCGAAATGCAAGGCCTGCTGGGAGGAGCCGCACTGCCGGTCGATCGTGACGGCAGGCACGCTGTCCGGCAGGCGCGACGCCAGCACCATGTTGCGGCCGAGGGCGAAAGACTGCTCGCCGGCCTGGCTGACGCACCCGGCGATCACATCCTCGATCGCGGCGGGATCAATGCCGGATCGCTCCACCAGCGCGTCCAGCACCAAACCACCCAGATCAGCGGGGTGCACGCCCGCCAATGCGCCCTTTCGGCGTCCTCCAGCGGTTCGCGCCGCTGCGACAATGAAGGCATCGGTCATTTATTGTTCTCCTGATGGAAATTCGGCGGACGCCTTTCGACGAATGCGGCAATTCCCTCGCGCCCCTCGAACGTCCGGGCGCGGGCGGCGATCGCACGGCTTTCCAGTTCCATCTGGGTCTCCAAAGGCCGCGTGAAGGAATCGAGCAGAAGCGCGCGCGTAGCGCCAATCGCGCCCGTCGCGGCATTGCTCAGTTCGCGCGCGACAGCATCGGCCTCGGTCGCCAGGGTTCCTGCCGCAACAACGCGTGTGATCAGGTTCATGTTCGCAGCGTCCTGCGCCGATATCCTGGGATTGAGCAGCATCATCTCCTGCGCCTTTCGGTAGCCGACCAGTCGGGGAAGAAGCCAGGTCGTGCCCCCGTCGGGTACCATGCCGATCGCGGTATAGGCCAAGGTGATATGCGCTGCGGGTTCCGCCAGAACGATGTCACCCAGAAGCGCAAGGCCGACGCCCGCGCCCGCCGCGGGACCATTGATGGCGGTCACGACCGGCTTGTCCATGCGTGCAAGCCGGGCGAT
>CBFRWL010000292.1:0-3089 GCA_965727025.1 uncultured Sphingomonas sp. | reverse complement strand
CGGTGAAATCGCCGACTGCCGTCATGTAAAACCAGGCACCCATGATCAGGCTCGCAAGGTGCTTGGGAGCCAGCCGATTCATCGCGCTCAAGCCGACCGGCGACAGACAGAGTTCGCCGGTCGTCTGGAACAGATAGATCAGGAATACGAAGAGCACCGGTGTCGCCGCACTGCCCGCCCAGGCGGCACCCCACACGAAGATAATAAACGAAAAGCCCACCTGAAGCAGCGCCCAGCCGAATTTGGCTGGCGCCGAGGGCTCCAGCCCGCGCTTGCCCAGAAAGAGCCAGAGCCATGCGAAGACTGGACCCAACAATACGATGTAGATCGGATTGATCGACTGGAAGATCGATGCGGGAACCCCCTGACGGTCCACGAAACGATCGGTGTACAGATTGAGCGAGCCGCCGGCCTGCTCGAACAAACCCCAAAAGACCGGGTTGAGCGCGATGAGAAAAATCACCACGAACATCCGGTCGCGCGCATGCCGATCCAGCCTGAAGGCGGCGATCAGGACATAGCCGAGCAGCAGCACGCCCGACACGAACAGCAACCCGCCAATCACATTCTGAAATTGGATCAGCGCCCAGACGAGCACCACCGACAACACCCCGACGAGATAAAGCAGCCATTCGAGCCGAATGCCTGCCACCGGCGTCCGGAGCCGCGCCGGAGCAGGCGGCTCGCCCTGGCCCAGCAAGAGAGGGCGGCCGATCGTGAACGCGATCAGCCCGAGCAGCATGCCCACGCCCGCCGCTCCGAAGCCATAGCTCCAACCATAGACTTCGCCGAGATATCCGGCGACGAGCGTGCCGAGCGTCGCCCCGACATTGATACCCATATAGAAGATCGTATAGGCGCCGTCGCGCCGCGGATCGGTGAGCGCATAAAGCTGGCCCACGATGACCGAGATGTTGGCCTTCAGAAATCCCGAGCCGACGATGATGAAGGAAAGCGCCAGCCAAAAGACGTTGATGGTGGCATCGTGCTGGCCGCCATTGCCCTCGACCGCCATCAGGCAGTGGCCGAACGTCAGCAAGACCGCGCCGAACGCGACCGCCTTGCGCTGCCCCAGATAGCGATCGGCCAGATAACCGCCCAATACCGGCGTGATGTAGACAAGCGACGTGTACGCCCCGTAGATCAGATTGGCCTTGCCGTCATCGAACAGCCAGTGCTTGGTGAGATAGAAGATCAGCAGCGCCCGCATGCCATAGTAGGAAAAGCGCTCCCACATCTCGGCGAAGAACAGCACGAACAATCCGCGCGGGTGACCCAGGATGGTTCGCTGCCGCTCCGCCGCATAGGCATCAACAACTGCTGTCATGAATGCGGCTCCGCCATCCAACGATCCTGCTGGCAATATTGTCAGCAAAGTAGCGATTTGGCGCAGGCTGTGAAGCAGATTGTTGATCGCCCGGGTGCGTGGTACCGCGCGAAACGATGTTCAACAGCCTCAAATCTCCATTGGACCTGCTTTCCACGCGCCGTTCCGGCAAAGCGCGGGACATGGTGCCGCCCGGCCCCGACCAAACGCAGCTGCGCGAAATCCTGCGAATTGCATCGCGCACGCCGGATCATGGCAAGCTTGCACCGTGGCGGTTCGTGACGATTTCGGGCGATCAGCGCGACCAGCTCGCCGCCAGCTTGCGCAGCGCATATCTTGCCGAAAAGCCGGAAGCAGGCCGATTGGAACTTGAAGCCGCGGAGAATTTCGCGCGCGAGGCGCCCTGTCTGGTCGTGGTGCTCTCGGCGCCCGCGACCGACAGCCATATTCCGTTGTGGGAACAGGAGCTCTCGGCCGGAGCGGCATGCATGAACCTGCTCACCGCCGCCCATGCGATGGGGTTCGTCGCGAATTGGCTCACGGGCTGGGCGGCCTATTCGGACAGGGTGCGCGACCTGTTCGGCGGCCCCAATACACGGATCGCTGGTTTCATCTTCATCGGCACCGCAGGGCGGGCGCTTGACGAGCGGCCGCGGCCCGAACTGGAATTTGTCGTCAGCAAATGGGCGCCGCCCGCCGCTTGATCGGCAGGTGACTTATGCTACTATGACGCCTTATGGATACAGAGGCCGGCCCGCCCTATCTGCGCCTTCGCGCGATGATCGCAGTGATGATCCTCAAAGGCAATTATAAGGACGGGGACATGCTGCCTTCCTTGCGCAGCTTCGCGCACGAACATGGCGCCAATCCGCTGACGGTTGCCAAAGCATATCAGAGCTTTCAGGAAGACGGGCTCGTGGTCGTGAAACGGGGCATTGGCCTGTTTCTCGCGGAAGGCGCGACCGAAAGGCTGCTCGTGAGCGAGCGCGAACGGTTTCTTTCATGTTATTGGCCAAAAATCAGCTTGATGATCGAGCGGCTAGGGCTGGATCGCGCGGAACTGCTTGCAGCGCTCCCGGCCAAGCCCGCGAAAGTGGCACATGACGATGCCTCTGTTTCCGTCTAACCGCTTTTAAATCATCCATCGCACCTATCGTGACCCAGATCCTGCCGTTCAGCGCGACTGCCATAGAGCAGGCAAATGCGCTCATTCGCGCGGGCCAGCCGGTCGCAATCCCCACCGAGACCGTCTACGGCTTGGCTGGCCGCGCCGATCGCGGTGAAGCGGTCGCTGCCATCTATGCGGCCAAGGGCAGGCCATCGTTCAACCCGCTGATCGTTCATGTCGAAAGCCTCGAAGACGCGGAAAAATTAGCCCGGTTCGACGACATGTCGCGCGATCTCGCGCGTCGCTTATGGCCGGGTCCGTTGACGCTCGTGCTGCCGCTGCGGCCGGATTCAGGAATTGCGAGTCTGGCGACGGCCGGGCTCGATACGGTCGCCCTCCGGGTGCCTGCGCATCGCGCGATGCGAGCATTGCTGGAAGCCACCGGTCTGCCACTGGCGGGGCCTTCCGCCAACGCAAGCGGATCGATCAGCGCGACGCGTGCTGAACATGTCATGCGATCGCTTGGCGGCAGGATCCCGCTCATCGTCGATGACGGCCCAACCGCTCTGGGGCTCGAATCCACCATCGTCGGCATATTTGAGCGCGAGGTCACGCTGCTGCGCCCTGGTCCGATCGGCATCGAACAAATAAATG
>CBFRWL010000291.1:0-3095 GCA_965727025.1 uncultured Sphingomonas sp. | reverse complement strand
GCAATGGCAGGCTTACGCACGCGCCTTGCTGCTGATTTCGTGCGCCTATGGGATAGTGCTGTGGCCGTTCGTCGGCCGCGAATATCACCGCTTCTCGCACCAGAACCTGGCGATGGAAGATCAGATCAAGGCAAAGGGGCTCGACCACGCGGTCATCTGCATTCGCGGCGATTCGAACATCGAACGATCGCGGCCGAGCGAAAGCCTCGCGCGGAATGACATCAATGCTTCCGGCAGCATATTGGAAGCGCGGTGCGATTTGACGACGCCTGCCGCGCTCGCCGCGGCGTTCCCGGACCGCTCGATCTGGACCTATGATGCGAACGACCGGTTGACCCTCGCCTCGCCTCCTCGTGCGACCGCTGTGCCCGCGCCGACCGCACCGGAGCAAGCCGCCGAAAATGGCATTGTCGCCCGGCTCGCGGGATGGATCGTCGATGTGATCAGCAAGGCGGGCTATGCCGGCGTGACGCTGTTGATGGCGATCGAAAGCGCCTGCATTCCCCTGCCCTCGGAAATCATCATGCCGTTCGCTGGCTATCTCGTCTCGATCGGCCGGCTGAACCTGCTGGAGGTCTCGATTGCCGGCGCGATCGGCTGCAACCTCGGTTCGATCGTCGCCTATGCGGCGGGGCGTTATGGCGGACGGCCACTGATCCAGCGCTGGGGAAAATGGCTGCTGATCAGCGAGCGTGATCTGGAACGCGCCGATGCCTTCTTCGCGCGCTATGGAAGCGGCGCCGTTTTCTTCGGCCGGCTGCTCCCGGTCATCCGCACATTCATTGCATTTCCCGCCGGCGTGGTGCGCATGAACATGCTGCGGTTCCACATCTATACGTTCCTCGGCTCATGGCCCTGGTGCCTGGCGCTGGCATGGATCGGCATGAAGCTCGGCAATGCCTGGAATTCCGATCCCCGCCTGAAACATGCGCTCCATGGGCTGGACGCGATCATCATTCTCCTAGTGCTGGCCGCCGTGGGCTTCTATATCTGGCACCACCTTAGAGGACGGAAGCCGGCATTGCACAAACAGCCTGACCCTCTTCACGAAAGCGAACGGGCATCCGGTTGAAAAATCACATAATCCCATCCAAAGCTCCGATACAGTTGACGATCGCATTGGGCGCGGTGCTGCTCGTCGGCTCGCTGCTTTTGGGCATGTTTCTCGGCTTTGTTCAGCCGCACGGCCATAACGGCACCGTGCTCGATACCTCGCGGGCCGTGCTGAGTGGCCAGTCGATGATCGATTCCTGGCTGCCGATGGGTAACGCGCTGCAGGTCTGGCGAAGCCCGGCCGGCCAAGACATTTATGCCAAGGTGTTTTTCGCGCCGGGCGACGCCTATCAATATCCGCCGGCGGCGCTGTTCTTCGCAATGATGCTCGACGCCAAGCCGGCGCCCGTTCCCACCCCGCTCGAGACGTTCACGCTATTTGCGGCCTTGGCGGTGGTGGCGCTTTCCACGGCTTATATATTCGAGCGCATGATGGCCCTGCGCGGCTTTGAACTCGGCTCCTCGTGGCAGCGCGCGCTGCGCTGGATATTCGTCGCCGCCCTCAGCTTGACCTTCTATCCGGTGGTGCGCGCATTCGAACTGGGCCAGGCGCAGCTCTGGATCGATGCGCTGTTCGCCGCAGCACTTGCGGCGTGGCTGGCCCGGCGCCCGGCGTTATCGGGGGTCCTCGTCGGCGCGATCTGCCTGCTGAAGCCGCAACTGAGCCTGCTGCTCGTCTGGGGCATCATCCGCAAGCAATGGTCGTTCGCGGGCGCCATCGCAGCCTTCTGCGCCGTCACCTTCGGCGTCGCGCTGATCTATTTCGGGCTGCAAAATCATCTGAGCTATTTGAAAGTGCTCTCGGTGCTCTCGCAACATGGCGAGTCGGTCTATCCCAACCAGTCCGTAAACGGATTGCTGGGCCGCCTGATGTCCCTGCAAGATCCGGAGAGCTTCAACAATCTGAAGTGGCGGGAAAGCCTGCCACCCTACCATCCGCTCATTTACTGGGGCACGATGATTTCCAGCATCCTGATCCTGCTGCCCGCGCTGCTGTGGCGATCGGACAATGATTTGATCCAGCGCACCCTCGACCTTTGCACGATGGCGCTGAGCGCGACGATCGCCTCGCCGATCGCATGGAATCATCATTATGGCGTGGTCTTCCCAATCTTCGCGGTCGCGCTGATCGGCGCCTGGGGACGATGGGGAGCGGTGGCACTGATCGCCGCCAGCTATGTTGTGGCCAGCCATTTCCTCCCGTTCACCGGCGAGTTTGCCAGAAGCAAACTCAACGTCATCCAGTCCTATTTGTTTTTTGCGATGCTGGTGCTGCTGGTCGTGCTTTACGAACTGCGCGCCCGTTCGTCGCCCGCACATGTCCACGCCTCGGCACGGTCATGATCGGTCCATGGTGGCATCGTAAAAGCTGCATCGCCATCACGGCAATCGCGATCACCTGGACAGCGCCTGCCTGCGCCAGTGGTGAAAAGGGCTGGGAAACAGCGAGCAGCATCGGCGCTTATGGTCTTACCGCCGCCGCAATCGGGGTGCCGCTGATCAATGGCGACACAGCCGGAGCCCTGCAAGCCGGCGGCAGTACCGCAGCAGCGGAACTCATAGCGACCGGGTTGAAGGAAGCGATCCCGGAATGGCGGCCCGATCACAGCAACCGCAAAAGCTTCCCTTCAGGCCATGCCTCAATCGCCTTCGCGGCGGCCGCCACGATCTTCAACCGCGAGGGCCCGGCGATGGGCATTCCCGCCATGGCGGTCGCGAGCTTCGTCGGCGTTGCGCGGGTGAAGGCGGACAAACATCATTGGTATGATTGCGTGGCTGGCGCCGGGATCGGCATGGCCTCCGGCTTCCTGATCACGCACCGCCGTCCCGAACGAACGGCGATGCTGAGCCCCTGGGGCGACACCCATGGCGGAGGCATCAGCTTCGCAATGCGTTTCTGATCCGCGCTACGCGCCAGCCTCCTTTTGGAGGCGGACAAGCAATGCCCCCTCGCTGACCTGCCCGCCCGCATGCGCCTTCACCTCCACGACGGCGCCATCGAACGGGGCGACCATCGCCTGCTCCATCTTCATCGCCTCAAG
>CBFRWL010000290.1:0-3095 GCA_965727025.1 uncultured Sphingomonas sp. | reverse complement strand
CAGGCGGCGTTCCAGGCGCTGAAGGGCGTCGATCTCGATATCATGCCGGGCGATTTCGTCGCGGTGATGGGCCCCTCGGGCTCGGGCAAATCGACCACGATGAACATTCTCGGCTGCTTGGACGTACCGACCTCGGGCGTGTTCCTGTTCCATGGGCGCCATATCGAGCGGCTTACGCGTGACCAGCGCTCGCTCCTGCGGCGGCGCTATCTCGGCTTCGTGTTCCAGGGCTTCAACCTGCTCGCGCGCACCACCGCGCTGGAAAATGTCGAACTGCCGCTGATCTATCGCGGGCTACCCAAGGAGATGCGGCAGGAGGCGGCGATGGCAGCGCTCGAAAAGGTCGGGCTCGCGCAATGGGCCGATCATACCCCCGGCGAGCTTTCGGGCGGCCAGCAGCAGCGCGTCGCGATCGCGCGTGCGATCGTGACCGAGCCGGACGTGCTGCTGGCGGACGAGCCGACCGGCAATCTCGATACCGAACGCTCGATCGAGATCATGGAGCTGCTGACCGATCTCAATAGGCGCAGCGGCATCACCGTGCTGATGGTGACGCATGAATCGGAGATGGCCGATTTCGCCCGCACGATCATCCATTTCCGCGACGGGCTGGTGGAAAGCGTCGAGACCGGCCACCGGCGCGTTGCGGACCAGAAGCCTCACCCGCTGATCCCCTCTCCTGAAACGGCGGGGAAGTCCTGATGCTTGGCACCACGCTCATCCTGGCCTTCCGGGAGATCCAGCGCCACCTGCTGCGATCCTTCCTCACCACGCTCGGGATTGTCATCGGCGTCGCGGCGGTGATCACGATGGTGACGCTGGGCAATGGCGCGACGGCTGCGGTGAAGAAGCAGATCAGCTCGCTCGGCTCTAATATCCTGTCGGTGCGTCCCGGGCAGCGCATGGGGCCGGGCAGCGACGGCGAAGCGCCGCCGCCGTTCAAGAATGAGGATCTCGATGCAATCCGCGATCAGATCGCGGGCGTGCGCGCGGTGGCGGGGCAGGCGCAGACCACTGCGACAGCCGTGCGCAACGCGCAGAACTGGTCGACCACCGTCAACGGCACGACCAATGATTTCCTCGAGGCCCAGCAATGGATGCTCGCCTCGGGCCGGCGCTTCACCGATGCCGAGGAACAGGCGGGCAAGAGCGTCTGCATCATCGGCAACACCGTGCGCGCCAATCTGTTTCAGGGGGTCGATCCGATCGGCCAGCGCTTCCGCGTCAAGGATATGTCCTGCACCGTGATCGGCCTGTTGGCGACGCGCGGGCAGGGCGGCTTCGGCAATGATCAGGACGATACGATCATCATGCCACTCAAGATGGTGCAGCGGCGCTTCACCGGCAATCGCGACCTGCGCTCGATCATGGTGGCGGTGGACGAGAATTATGACACGTCGGTCGTGCAGTCGGCGCTGACCAGCCTCCTGCGCGAGCGCCGTCACCTGACCGACGACCAGCCCGACAATTTCAGCATCTTCGACACACGCCAGATTTCCGAGGCGATCTCGGGATCGACCAAGATCATGACGGGGCTGCTCGGTGCGGTGGCCGCGGTGAGCCTGGTCGTCGGCGGGATCGGCATCATGAACATCATGCTGGTCTCGGTCACAGAACGGACCCGCGAGATCGGCATCCGGCTCGCGATCGGCGCGCTCGCCAACGAGGTGCTGCTTCAGTTCCTGGTCGAGGCGGTGGTGCTGTCGAGCTTGGGCGGCATCGTCGGTGTGGCGCTGGCGCTGATCGCGACCGTCAGCCTTGCCCCGGTGATGGGCGTGCCGTTTCTGTTCGATCCGTTCATCAACTTGGTCTCATTCGCCTTTTCGGCGTTGATCGGTGTGGTGTTCGGCTATTTCCCGGCCCGCCGTGCCGCCGCGCTTAATCCGATCGACGCGCTACGCCACGAATGACGGGACCGGCGCTTCGGCGGCCGGCCGTCGCAGCACGCGATAAGCAAGGATGATGCTGGGCGCGGCTCCGGCCAGCGTGCCGAGCCCGGCGCCGAGCACCAGCCCGGCAAGATCCCAGCGCGCGCCAAGCCATGCGCCGGCGACGCCGAACAGGATCATCAACCAGCTTTGCCAGTTGAGCCCCCGCACGTCCGCTGACGTGCCGCAGGCGGTGATGAACGCGCGCGGCAGGCCGGTGATCACCTTGGCCGATCCGTTGACGCAGGCGGCCGCGACCAGGAAGAAGGAAAGCTGATATTTGCCCTTGGTGAGGATCGCCGTGAGCGGCGGCGAGAGCAGCGTCACCGCCGCGCTGGCGACGACCAGCACCGCCACCACCGCGCCGATTTCATGCAGGATCACACGGTTGCGTTCCTCGGCGGTGCGGGCGCGGCGCAGCCGGGGAACGAGCGAGAAGCCGACCCCCGAGCGCAGCATGCGGTATGGGAACAGCGCGACCGACGCCAGCACCGAGAAGCTGGCGAGCGCCTCGACGCCCAGCACCTTGGGCGCAACCAGCCGCTCGAGCTGGAGCACGACGGCGCTCGCGCCGAGGATGCTGACGAAGCTCAGCGCTTCGCGCAGCGGCACCGGCTGGTTGGGTTCGCTCAGGCGCCTTTGGACGCGAAACGTCTGCAGCCAGCCGGCGCAGGCACCGGCGGCGACGCCGATCATCAGCAGCGTCATCGCGAAGTTCGCGCTGTGGATGCCGAGCACAAGGCATAGAAGGCCGCTAACGACCACCGTCCAGTTCGCGGCATTGTTCACCGCAAGCGCGGCCGTCTGATGCCCCTCGCGGCGCAGGATCGCACTGGCCGAGAACACGAGCGCGGCCGCGACCAGGCTTCCCACGATCAGCCCCAGCATCGTCATGTCGAGCTGGTACAATATTGCCGTGACGGCTGCGGCGATAACGCCCACAGCGGCCCCGGACAGGACGATGCGGATGAAGACGCCGCCGTCCAGCAAGGCATTCCGACGCAGCGAGGCTTCGTCGAAGCCCAGCGGCGCCATCATCCCGAACACGTTGAAGATCGCGACCGCGAGCGCGTAGCGACCATATTCGGCGACCGGCATCACGCGTGCGAGCAGAAGATTGCCGACCGCGAACGCCGCGCCGCCGATGCCGAAGCCGATCGCCGCGCG
>CBFRWL010000289.1:0-3098 GCA_965727025.1 uncultured Sphingomonas sp. | reverse complement strand
TTATGGATGAGTAACGATATTTGTGTGACTGTTGCAAATCTGCCGCGCTGCGGACCAATTTTCAGGCCAAAAGCGGCAGAAACTCCTCCAGCACCGCTTCGTAAAGCGCACGCTTGAAGGGTACGATGAGGTGCGGAAGCTCCCGAGGCTCGACCCATCGCCACGCACGGAATTCGGGCTCGGCAGTCTCGATCCCCACATCCTCGTCCCGCCCCAGGAAGCGTGCGAGGAACCAATATTGGCGCTGCCCGCGGTAGCGACCCTTCCAGAGCTTGCCGATCAGATCATCGGGAAGATCGTAGAGCAGTTCCCGCTCGGAGCGGGCGATGATCTCGACGAGATGCGATGCGATGCCCGTTTCCTCTTCCAGTTCGCGCAGCGCACCGGCCTGCGGATCTTCGCCCTCGTCGAGCCCGCCCTGAGGCATCTGCCAGGCCTCGAGGGTGCTATCCATCCGCTGGCCGACCCACACCTGGTTGCGATCGTTGAGCAGCATGACGGCTGCGGCGGGGCGGTACGGCAAGGACGAAACATCGGTCATAACGCAGCTTTCGGTACGCTAAGCAAAGTTGGGGCGCAGCCCGCGCATCGCCGTCTTGATCGTCTGGATCAAGTCCCTATTTCGGCATAATGGCGCGCGCGCCCAAGCGAAAATGCACCGGTGCGGAATTTTTCTTACTTTGCTGCGAACGGTCGCAGGGGTAGGACGGCATCAAAGAAAATCGGAGTTTTGCAGGAAAATGGCAACAGCCGCACGTGAGCTGACCCCGGCCGAGGCATCGGCCCATCCCCCCGCCGAATCTGTCGTCGTCCGCTTCGCGGGCGACAGCGGCGACGGCATGCAGTTGACCGGGGGACAGTTCACGCTTTCAACCGCATTGGCCGGTAACGACCTGGCGACCTTCCCGGACTTTCCGGCGGAAATCCGTGCGCCACAGGGCACATTGTTCGGCGTGTCGGCCTTCCAGATCAATTTCGGTTCGACCGCGATCGAAACCGCGGGCGACGAGCCCGACGTGCTGATTGCGATGAACCCCGCGGCGCTCAAAACCAATGTCGGCGCGCTCAAGCCGGGCGGGCTGATCATTGCCGATGAAGGCGAGTTCGGTGCGCGCAACCTCGCCAAAGCCGGTTATGAGGTTTCGCCGCTGGCCGACGGCTCACTGGCAAAATGGCAGGTGCTGGCGTTCAACATCTCGCAGTTGACGCTCGATTCGGTGAAGCCGTTCGGGCTCGGCAACAAGGAAGCGTTGCGCTGCAAGAATATGTGGACACTGGGGCTCGCGCTCTGGATGTTCGATCGCTCGCGCGAGCCGATCGTCGATTGGCTGAAGGCGAAGTTCGCCAAGGCGCCCGAGCTTGCCGAAGCCAATATCGCCGCGCTCAACGCCGGCCACGCCTATGGCGAGACCGCCGAGCTTTCCGCGCCGCTCAAGCAGCATCATATCGACGCCGCCCCCGCCGAACCGGGGCTTTACCGGACCATCACGGGCGCTGAATCGATCTCGCTTGGGCTCGTGGCTGGCACCCAGCTCGCCGGCCTCAAAATGTTCTTCGGCGGCTATCCGATCACGCCAGCCTCGGCCATTCTCCATCACCTCTCGCGGCTCAAGGAATATCAGGTCACGACCTTCCAGGCGGAGGACGAGATCGCGGCGATCGCGAGCGCGATCGGCGCCTCCTATGCCGGGCAGCTTGGCGTCACCTCCTCATCGGGGCCTGGCATTGCGCTCAAGGGCGAGGCCATGGGGCTGGCGGTGATGACCGAGCTGCCGCTGGTCATCGTCAATTCGCAGCGCGGCGGCCCTTCGACGGGCCTGCCAACCAAAACCGAACAGTCCGATCTCTACCAGTCCGTCTACGGCCGTAACGGCGATACGCCGATGCCGGTGATCGCGGCGCGCTCACCCGCCGACGCGTTCGAATGCGCGATTGAGGCGGTGCGGATCGCGACTCAGTTCATGACGCCGGTGATCCTGCTGACCGACGGCTATATCGCCAATGCCGCCGAACCGTGGAAGGTGCCGGACATGAGCAGCTATGCGCCCTTCCCCGTCCAGTTCATGGAGGAAGCCCCGGCGACCGGCTTCAAACCCTATGGCCGCGACGAGAAGCTGGCGCGGCCATGGGTGAAGCCCGGCACGCCCGGCCTGCTGCACCGCATCGGCGGCATCGAAAAGCAGGTCGATACCGGACATATCGATTACAGCCCCGCCAACCACCAGGCGATGACCGATCTGCGCAAGGCCAAGGTCGACGGCATCGCCAACCATATCCCCGAGCAGGAGGTGACGCTGGGCAACGGCAGCGGCAAGCTGGCGCTGGTCGGCTGGGGCTCGACCTTCGGGCCGATCCATCAGGCGGTGCGTCGCCAGCGCGCCAAGGGCCGCGACGTGCATCACATCCACCTGCGCCATATCTGGCCGCTGCCGCGCAACCTGGGCGATCTGCTCAAGCGCTATGAGAAGATCATCGTCCCCGAGATGAACACCGGCCAGCTCAAGACCGTGCTGCGTGATCAGTATTTGGTCGACGCGCGGCCATTGACCAAGGTCTCGGGCCAGCCCTTCCGCATCGCCGAGATCGAAGCCGCGATTGAAAAGGCTCTGGAATAAACCTTCATCGTCACCCTGAACTTGTTTCAGGGTCCACCGCGCAACAGGCGTCGACGGAACAGGTGGAGGAGTGGATGCTGAAACGAGTTCAGCATGACGGCTAAAATTGGAAGCGACCGATGAACGAGATGACCCCCATCAAGACCAGCCCCAAGGATTGGGAGACCGACCAGGAGGTGCGCTGGTGCCCAGGCTGCGGCGACTATGCGATCCTGAAAGCGGTTCAGCGGACCATGCCCGAGCTTGGCGTGAAGCCGGAAAACACCGTGTTCATTTCCGGCATCGGCTGCTCGTCACGCTTCCCTTATTATATGGAAACCTACGGCTTCCACACGATCCACGGGCGTGCACCGGCGATCGCGACCGGCGTGAAGCTCGCCAATCCCGATCTCGACGTGTGGATCATCACCGGCGACGGCGATGCGCTCTCGATCGGCGGCAACCACACCATGCATATCCTGCGCCGCAATCTCGATTGCCAGA
>CBFRWL010000288.1:0-3135 GCA_965727025.1 uncultured Sphingomonas sp. | reverse complement strand
GCCGCGCGGCCACCGCCCGAGCGCGCGATCGCCTCCAGCAGTGGGGCGGGATCAGGCTTGCGCACGGCAAGCGTGTCCCCACCGACCAGCGCATCGAACCGTTGGCTCCAGCCGATCGCGTCGAGGAACAGCCGGCTCAATCGCTCCAGCTTGTTCGTGCACACCGCGAGCTTCACGCCCATTCCGGATAGTTCGTCCAGCGCCCTGTCGATGCCGGGAAAAGCGGTGCTGCGGTCGCAGATATGATCCGCATAATAGTCGAGGAAGATTGGAAAGCCCTCTTCGATCAGGCTTTCGCTGACCTCGCCCGTCGCCTCTAACCCCTTCTGCAGCAACGCTCGCGCGCCATGGCCGACCATGTGGCGCACCGCCTCCTCGGGAACCATCGGCCGGCCCAGTTGGACGAGACTATGATTGAGCGCCGCAGTCAGATCGGGTGCGGTATCCGCAAGTGTTCCGTCGAGATCGAAGACCACCACCGAAAAGGGAAATCCGTTCATCGCGCCGCCATGCCGCGCGGCATATGGAAATGGCAAGCTTTCCATGGCAAGGCGCCTGCATGTCGTTCCCTCCCCTCGCCGTCATCATCCTGGCCGCCGGCAAGGGCACGCGGATGAAATCCGATCGTCACAAGGTGCTGCATCTGCTCGCCGGGCGGCCAATGCTCGCCCATCTGATCGCCACCGTGGATCAACTGAAGCCCACCGCAAAAATCGTCGTGGTGGGCAGCCAGCGCGAGCAGGTCGAGGCCGCGGTGCGCGCGCGTGGCGTTCAGGTGACGGTGCAGGAGCCGCAGCTCGGCACTGGCCATGCCGTTCAGCAAGCGGAGGCGGCGCTGTCCGGCTTCGAGGGCGATGTTCTCATTCTCTATGGCGACGTGCCGATGCCCTCGCTCGGAACCATGCGAGCGATGCTGGAGCGGCTCAATGCGGGAGACAAACCCCTTTCGGTGGTGCTCGGCTTCCGTCCACCCGATCCGCTCGCTTATGGTCGCATCATCGCTGATGCCGCGGGCGCTATCGAAAAGATGGTCGAATATAAGGATGCGAGCGAAGCAGAGCGTGTGATAACGCTTTGCAATAGCGGCCTGATGGCAGTGCGTTCGACCGATCTGTGGCGGCTGCTCGATAAGGTGGGCAATGAAAATGCCGCCGGCGAATATTATCTGCCCGATATCGTCATGCTGGGGCTGGCCGAAGGGCGGCGCTCGGCAGTGATCGAGGCGCAAGCGTGGGAGGTGGCGGGGGTGAACAGCCGAAGCGAACTGGCCGCAGTCGAAGCCGAATGGCAGCAGCGCAGGCGCAAGCAGGCGATGGACGAGGGCGCGACCCTGATCGCGCCGGAAACCGTCTGGTTCGCCCACGATACCGTCATCGGGCGGGATGTCGTGATCGAGCCGAACGTCTTCTTCGGCCCGGGCGTAACCGTCGGCGACGGCGCAATCATTCACGCCTTCAGCCATATCGAGGGCGCCGCGATCGAGACGGGAGCCGAGATTGGTCCGTTCGCCCGGCTAAGGCCCGGCGCGCAGATCGGCGAGGGCGCCAAGATCGGCAATTTCGTCGAGGTGAAAGGCGCGACCTTGGGGCCAGGGGCCAAGGCCAATCACCTCACCTATATCGGGGACGCGGACGTCGGCGCGAACGCCAATGTCGGCGCCGGCACGATCACCTGCAACTATGATGGTTTCCTCAAATACCGCACGGTCATCGGCGAGGGCGCTTTCATCGGGTCGAACAGCGCGCTGGTCGCGCCGGTGACGATCGGCAAGGGTGCGATCGTCGCGGCGGGCTCGGTCGTGACCCATGATGTTGCGCCCGATTCGCTGGCGATTTCGCGCAGCGTGCAGGAGGCCAAGCCCGGCTGGGCCGCTTCGTTCCGCGCGATCATGACTCCCCGCAAGGCGGAAAGGAAGAAGGGCTAGATGTGCGGCATCATCGGCATCGTCGGTTCCGACGAGGTCAGCCAGCGCCTGCTCGACGGGCTGAGGCGGCTCGAATATCGCGGCTATGATTCGGCGGGCATCTGCACGATCCATGAGGGACTGCTCGATCGCCGCCGCGCCGAGGGCAAGCTCGACAATCTGGCGAAGAAGCTGGCCGCCGAGCCGCTGCCCGGCCTGATCGGCATTGCCCATACCCGCTGGGCCACCCACGGGGCGCCGACGCAGGATAATGCGCATCCTCATGCGACCGGCGAGGTCGCGCTGGTCCACAACGGCATCATCGAGAATTTCAAGCCGCTGCGTGAGGAACTGATCGCTCAAGGACGCAAGTTCGAAAGCCAGACCGACACTGAAGTCGTCGCCCACCTTATTTCCGCCGACGTCGAAAAGGGTGTCGATCCAGTCGAGGCGGTACGGACCAATCTCAAGCGGCTCCATGGCGCCTTCGCGCTGGCGATCCTGTTCCGCCAGAATCCGGACCTGCTGATCGGCGCGCGTCTCGGCTCTCCGCTCGTGGTAGGCTATGGTGAGAATGAGACCTATCTGGGCTCGGACGCGCTCGCGCTCGCGCCGCTCACCCAGAGGATCTCCTATCTCGAAGAGGGCGACTGGGTCGTCATCACGCGCGAAGGCACGCAGATCTATGATCGCAACGACCGGCCCGTCGAGCGCCCAATCGTGCTGTCTGGCGTCACCGGCCTGTCGGTAGACAAGGGCAATCACCGCCATTTCATGCTCAAGGAGATTTACGAGCAGCCGATCGTGGTCGCGCAGACGCTCAAATCCTATCTGCGTCGCCTCGACGACCAGGTGTCGCTGCCGATCCCCGATTTCGATCTTTCGACGATCAGTCGCGTCACGATCGTCGCATGCGGCACCAGCTTCTACGCCGGCATGGTCGCCAAATATTGGTTCGAACAGTTCGCCCGCGTGGCAGTCGATCTCGATGTCGCCTCCGAATTCCGTTACCGCGCGCCAGTGATGGAGGAAGGCGGTCTGATGATCGTCATCAGCCAGTCGGGCGAAACGGCCGATACGCTCGCCGCGCTCCGCCACGCCCGCTCGGAGGGCCAGAAGATCGCCGCCGTCGTCAACGTGCCGACCAGCACGATGGCGCGCGAGGCGGATCTGCTGCTGCCCACCCATGCCGGCCCCGAAATCGGCGTCGCCTCCACAAAGGCGTTCACCTG
>CBFRWL010000287.1:0-3141 GCA_965727025.1 uncultured Sphingomonas sp. | reverse complement strand
CGGCCGATCCGTGGATGCAGCGGGCGCGCCGCTACGTTGCCGTGCATAATGCGCTGGACATGGTGGAAACGGCCGCGCTGTTGAGCCCTGCTTCCGATGTCGGGGTCCCCGATCAGGCGCCTTAGCTTCGCTTGCCGCCCGGATGGGCGGTCAACAGGTCGTCCGTCACATACATGGTGAAAGCGGGTTCGTGCGGCGCCTCGACAATGGCGTCCACAAAGGCGGCGCGGACATGGGGATCGTCATAGACCATTTTCGCATCGAACGCCTTCTGCCAGGTCGCCTCGTCGGGCCATTCGGCATAGCCGACGAAACGGCCGTCACGATCCTGATGTAGCCTTGAGCCATAGCTGCCGTAGGTTTTGGTGATCAGTTCGGTGCCCCGGCGCCATGCTTCGCGGAACTGCTCCTCCTTGCCCGGATGCACGCGCCACCAGTAGACTGCAACGAACATGGCTATGCCCCCAATCGTTCGATCAACGCCTGGGCGGCGGCCGGTGCGCGCACCTTTGCGCCATTGATCATGAAGAGGAAAATCTGGCGGGGCGTCTGCGCTGCCTTTGCGTCCAGCACATAGGGCAAGCCGTCGGGTGCCTTGCCGGCTTGCCAATCCCTGACGATGCTGGCCCAACGATCGAGGGCTTCGGGCGAATAGCCCGTATCGATGCTCTCCTGCGCACCCATCAGCCGGGCGTAGACAAAATCGGCGGTGAGATCGGCTATCGCCGGATAATCGGGCGAATCGGCGAAGATAATGGCCACGCCATGCTCACGCGCAAGCTCTACGAAGCGGGCATCTTTGAAGCTCTCATGGCGCACTTCGATGGCGTGTCTCAGCTTCACACCATCCTGTTCAGGCGGCAACAGCTTCAGAAACGCGCCGAAATCGTCCGGATCGAACTGCTTGGTCGGCATGAATTGCCACAAGATCGGCCCGAGCGCATCGCCCAGCAGCGTCACTCCCTGGCCCAGAAATTTGTCGATCGATTCCCCCGCCTCGCCCAGCACGCGGCGGTTGGTGCAGAAGCGGGAAGCCTTGACCGTGAAGACGAAGCCCGGCGGCACGGTATCGCGCCATTTCTTGAAGCTGTCGCGCGATTGAGTGCGGTAATAAGTGCCGTTGATTTCGATCGCCGTTACGTGACGCGAGGCATATTCCAGTTCGTCGGCATGTTTCAGGCCGGCGGGATAGAAGGTGCCGCGCCAGGGCTCGTAGGTCCAGCCGCCGATGCCGACATGGATCGAACCCTTTGCCATCGCCTCTCCGCCGCTATCCTCCGATACAGCCTACCGCTTGGCCGGCCTGTTGGAACATTGCCAGAATGTCGCCGACCTGATCGTCGCTATGTTCAGCACAGAGCGAACAGCGCAACAGGAAGGTTCCCGCCGGCGTTGCCGGCGGACGGGCCATGTTGACGTAGAGACCGAGCTCAAGCAGCGCCTGCCACATCCTCACGGTGGTCTCCATGTCCGGCATCATCACCGCGATGATGGCCGACTGCGCCGTCTCGGTACCGAGCGTGAAGCCCAGATCACGCAGCCCCTGATGGAGTCGCCTGGAATTCTTCCACAGGTGCGCGCGCTTATCGCCCGCGTGCATGAGCTTGCGGATCGACGTTGCAGCGGTTGCGACCACACTCGGCGGCAGCGAGGCGGTGAAGACATAGGGGCGGCAGACCAGCCGCAGCACTTCGAACTTGGGATGGTTGGAAACGCAGAAGCCGCCGACCGTGCCGACCGACTTGGAAAAAGTGCCGACGACGAAATCGATGTCGTTCTCGCATCCGAGTTCTTCGTAAACGCCGCGCCCATTCGGGCCGAAAAAGCCCATGCCGTGCGCCTCGTCGCAGAGGATCATCGCGCCATGCTTCTTGGCGACCGCCACCATTTCAGGCAGCGGCGCGATATCGCCGAACATCGAATAGACGCCTTCGAGCACGACGAGTTTGCCCGCTTCGGCGGGAAGCCGTCCGAGCCGCTTGTCGAGATCCTCGACGCTGTTGTGGCGGAAGCGGACGATCTCGGCATTGCCCAGCCAGCAGCCGTCATAAATGGAGGCGTGGCTGTCGGCATCGAGGATGATGTAGTCGCCCTTGCCCGCCAGCGTCGAAATCATGCCGAGATTGGCCTGATAGCCGGTCGAAAAAACGATCGCATGATCGACGGCGTAAAATTCTTTCAGCGCCTCCTCGCATTCCTTGTGGCCGTGATAGGTGCCGTTGAGGACGCGGCTGCCGGTCGTGCCCGATCCGAATTCGTCGAGCGCCTTCTTGCCGGCGGCGACCACGTCGGGATCGAAGGTCATGCCCATATAATTATAGGTGCCGAGCAGGATCGTCTTGTTGCCCTTGATGATCGCTTCGGTGGGCGACAGCACCTGATCCATCACGATCCCGAACGGATCGCGCACGCCGGTGTCGAGTAACGCGTCGCGTTCGGCGATGAGCGGATCGAACTTGGAAAGGAGGTCGATCATCCCTGGAGCTTCGCCACCGCGTCGACAAGCTGGCCCACGGTTTCGATCTCAGCCTGCATGTTCATCGTGATGATGATGTCGAACTCGTCCTCGATCGCGGCGACGAAATCCATCACTGTCAGGCTATCCCATTCGAGATCCTTGGCGAAACTGGTGGCCTCGCTGAGCGATACCTTCTTCTTGTTGAAGGGCTCGATCTGGGCGGCAACCCGGCTGAAGATTTCGTCGCGTGTGCTCATGGCTGGTCCTTATCCGGCTTGGGCGCCGCTTGCCAAGCGATTGCGGCAGGAGCGCGGCACAAGAGAGATGCTGCGTCCACGGGCTCCAGGCTGATGGCGAATGACAATGGCTAATTTCCGATCAAACCTGATTGGCGATAAAGGCTTGAGAAAAATTGACGAATAGCTGCGCCACCGGATCAAGGTCCGGTTCCAAGGCATAAGAGAGGATGTCTGGACGGCCTTGTCCAGCATGGGAATGATCATACCAAATGACCAGCTTTTTCGGCTCAAAAGTCGCGCGCGAACTCGCCACGATCATTCGCCGGCAAAAGAATATGCAGGAGCCGGGGGCCAGACACCTCACGGTTGAGGCCGCCATGAATGGATTGCGGGAAGACCCCGAATATTTCGCTGATCGGCATAGCAAGCAGATGCAGCTGGCAC
>CBFRWL010000286.1:0-3150 GCA_965727025.1 uncultured Sphingomonas sp. | reverse complement strand
CATTATAGCGTCGCGACGAGTCCAGCGCGGGTCATCGATCCGACAGATGAGGAGCGGAGGTTGCCATGAACCAGGAAATATTTCCGGTCACCGAGGAATGGACGAAGCGCGCCTTCATCGATCGCGAGACCTACGAGCGGATGTACGCTCAAGCCGCAGCTGATCCGGATACGTTCTGGCAGCGGGAGGCGCGGCGGATCGATTGGATCAAGCCGTTCACCAAGGTCAAGGAAACGAGCTTCAATGAAGCCGACTTCGGCATCAAATGGTTTGCCGATGGCGCGTTGAACATTTCGGCGAATTGCGTCGACCGGCATTTGCCGGCCCGCGCCAATGACGTGGCGATCCTCTGGGAAGGCGACGATCCTTCGCAGAGCCGCACGATTACCTATGGCGAGTTGCACGAACAGGTGTGCCGGCTCGCCAATGTCCTTAAGTCCAATGGCGTGCGCAAGGGCGACCGCGTAACGCTTTACCTGCCGATGATCCCCGAAGCGGCGGTGGCGATGCTGGCGTGCTGCCGGATCGGGGCGATCCACTCGATCGTGTTCGGTGGCTTCTCGCCGGACGCGTTGGCAGGCCGCGTTCAGGATTGCGATGCGCGCATGGTGATCACGGCCGACGAGGGATTGCGCGGCGGAAAGATCGTGCCGCTGAAGGCCAATGTCGATGAGGCGCTGACGCATTGCACGTCGGTTGATCGCGTCATCGTGGTGAAGCGCACCGGCGGCGCCATCCCCATGAAGGAAGGGCGCGACATCTGGTATCATGATGCCGTCGCCCAGGCCTCGCCCGAATGCGCGCCCGAGCCGATGGGTGCGGAGGACCCGCTGTTCATCCTCTACACATCGGGATCGACCGGCAAGCCCAAGGGCGTGCTGCATACCACTGGCGGCTATCTCGTCTGGGTATCGATGACCCATCAATATATTTTCGACTATCGGCCGGGCGATATCTATTGGTGCGCCGCCGATATCGGCTGGGTCACTGGGCACAGCTACATCGTCTATGGGCCCCTCGCGAATGGCGCGACCACGCTGATGTTCGAAGGCGTCCCCAACTATCCGGATTTCAGCCGTTTCTGGCAGGTGATCGACAAATATAAGGTCAACATGTTCTATGCCGCGCCCACCGCGCTGCGCGCGCTGATGCGCGAAGGCGACGATTGGGTGAAGAAAACCAGCCGCGCTTCGTTGCGCTTGCTGGGCTCGGTCGGCGAACCGATCAATCCCGAAGCATGGCTATGGTATTATCATGTGGTTGGGGACAGCCGCTGCCCGATCGTCGACACCTGGTGGCAGACCGAAACCGGCGGTGCGATGATCACACCGCTGCCGGGCGCGACCGACCTCAAGCCCGGCTCGGCGACCAAGCCGTTTTTCGGCGTGAGGCCGGAGATCG
Source organism: uncultured Sphingomonas sp. (assembly GCA_965727025.1). Taxonomy (GTDB): domain Bacteria; phylum Pseudomonadota; class Alphaproteobacteria; order Sphingomonadales; family Sphingomonadaceae; genus CANJQJ01. The sequence goes on along the minus strand of CBFRWL010000286.1, from coordinate 1,749 downwards.
TGGATGCCGACGGCACGCCGCTCGAAGGGGCTTGTGAAGGCAATCTCTGCATTCTGGATTCCTGGCCTGGGCAGATGCGCACGGTGTGGGGGGATCATGAGCGTTTCTTCCAGACCTATTTCACAACCTATCGCGGCAAATATTTCACTGGCGACGGCTGCCGGCGCGATGCCGATGGCTATTATTGGATCACAGGGCGGGTCGACGACGTGATCAACGTCTCAGGCCATCGCATGGGCACGGCGGAGGTCGAGAGTGCATTGGTGGCGCACGCCAAGGTGGCCGAGGCCGCGGTGGTTGGTATGCCCCATGAGATTAAGGGCCAGGGCATCTACGCTTATGTGACGCTGAACGCCGGCGAGGAAGGCAGCGATCCCCTGCGCAAGGAACTGGTGCAATGGGTCCGCCACGAGATCGGCCCGATCGCGACACCCGACGCCATTCAGTTCGCGCCCGGCCTGCCAAAGACCCGCTCGGGCAAGATCATGCGCCGTATCCTACGCAAGATCGCAGAAGGCGACACCTCTAATCTGGGGGACACCTCCACCCTCGCGGATCCCACCGTGGTCGACAATCTCGTCAGCAATCGGCAGACGGTCTGACGTCAGGCTCCGCAAGGAGCTTGGCGGGGGCGCTCTGCAAAGGCATCCGTATCGTTTTCCGCCGCGCGTAGCAGGAAAGCGCGCGCGGAATAACGCACCGAAAGCCGCTGATGGGCGGCGGCAACCTCCGGCTGATGGGAACGAAGCGCACGCCGCGCCTCGTCACGCGCTCTCATCATGCAATATTCGAGCTCGCTGGCTATCATCTCGCTCTCCTCGATTTTTCTTGTTTATCGATTTGCTGCGACAAGTTCGTGACATTCGCGAGGAAACGACTTGCCCCTCTTCCCGGGCTTCGCTTCGTTGAGCGACTCTCCGATTGGCAGCTATGGCAAATAACGGCGCCAAGGTCGAGCAAAACATCGCGGCGGCAGGATCGCCCGTGAACAAAACGCTTCGGCAAGAGCATTGCGGGCAAATTGTGACTCCGCGACAAATAGCTAACCAGATTTTTACGCCCTTGCAGCGATAAAAGGAAAGAACAGCTTGCTGGAAGTGGCGAAATGAATAACGAACCGGTCGGATTATCGTTCGAAGAGATAGAGCTGCGGCGGCGGGAATATGACGTCGAGGGTGGGGTCGGCGCCGAGCTTGCCTTCATGTGGTCCTGCGCGGGACCGCTGATCGCAACGACGACCCGCAAATTCTGGGAAGAATGGTACGATAGCGCCGATGAACGGGATATCAATGCGCTGAAGCGGACGAACCTGAAACTCGACCGCGCGGGCTTTGTGGAGCACGCAACGTCCCGTTTCTGCGATCGCTGCAGCCAGCCTGTCAATGCGGATTGGATCGGCTCGATCGCTGCCGGGGCTCATGATATTCGCACATCCGGTACCTCCGTCCCCTCCTATGCGAAGCTTTACTGGAAGCTGACCGACAGGCTGCGATACGCCTTGAGCGCCCCGGAAGCCGGCCTATCCCCTGACGATCTGCGTCGCTGCATCGACGCGCTGTTCCATCTGTGTATCGTCGGGATTGAAGTTGTCATGGCCGAGGAGACAGCGCTGGAACGGAAAAAGGGATTGGAAAGCCGGAGCGAGGTGAGCGGCGAATTCAAGGCGATGATGGGTGAGGTTGTCTCGTCACTGGCAGGCGACTCGCGTTCGTTGCAGGAGCGATCGAGTGCGACGGCGCAGTCGGCGCG
>CBFRWL010000285.1:0-3175 GCA_965727025.1 uncultured Sphingomonas sp. | reverse complement strand
AGCGCATTATGCACGGCAACGTAGCGGCGCGCCCGCTGCATCCACGGATCGGCCGCTTCCCGTGACGGCAGCCGCGCGATTTCCGCCATCGCGCGGTCGACATGACCCGCATCGAGACTGTGCCTGGCGCGCTCGACCCGGCTGTCGGGCGTCAGCGAAGGCGTGTCCTCGCGCCGGATGACGATCAGCCCCGCCAGCTCGCGCTGGACCCCGTCCCACCAGCTCGCCTTTGGCCCCACCCCGATCAGTTCGGGAGCGATCAGGTCGAGCTCGCCGCGCAGCTCATCCAGCGTAAGCGGCTGTCGGGAAGCGCTGATGATCGTGGCGACCGCCTGCGGCTGGGCATTGCCGAACCGCTCCCGCAACATGCCTTCGAGATAGCCGAGCTGCAGCCCGCGATCGACCGCGCGCCGGGCCGCGAAGGCCACGAGCAACCCCTCGGCGCGATCGGCATTGCCCGATGCCGCCTCTGCCCGTTCAGCGATATGGGCGATGCGCTCATCGAGCTGCGTGACCTTGCGTTCGAGCGGTGCCGTATCCGAAATCGGGGCAACCACCAGTTGCGGCTGGCGCGGCGCGGTCGCGGGAGCAGCCGCCGGTGGCTCGCGCATCCAGCTCAGATATGGCGCGGCGGCATCCCAGCGCGTCAACACCCAACCCATCGTCAGCAGGCCGGCAACGAAGACGAGGCCGAACAGGATCAGCGAGCGCAGCCATGGCCGCGTTCCCGCCTGCACATAGTCGGCGCGATCATAATCGCTCATCTTCGATCCTCTCCGCCTTCAGCGCCGCCACTCCGGAACTGATTGCACAGTCGCGCCGCAATCTCCAGCAATGCATCGTCATTGGGCGCCGATGCCAGTTTGACTGCTGCCCAGCCCGAGCCGGCGGCCTGCCCCACCGCCTCGCTCAACGCCGCGATCGCAATCCTGGCGCGTGGCAAACCATCCTTATCGATGAGCCGCCCGAACAGGCTGGCTGCACGCGGCGAATGGCAAAGCACGACGGCATCGCGCGCCAGCAACTCGCCCGCTTCGGCCGGAAGGTCCCGGACTGCGTCGGCAGCGTAGACGATGCGCCGTTCCATGCTGCCACCAGGCAAGGGCAAATCCATATGGTCCCTTCCCGCCAGATGAAGCAGGCGGGTGAAGCCCTGATCAGCCGCGCGTTTCAACAAAGCTGCGCCGTCCCGGTCACCCTCGATCACGTCGGAAAATCCTGCGGCGCGCGCGGCCGCCGCCGTCGCAGCGCCAACAGCAAGCACGGGCAGCGCGGCCAGCGTGCGCAGCCCCTGCCCTCCGTGCCGGGCCGCATTGGCGCTTGTCATCAATATGGCATCGATACCGGCTGGATCGGGCGGCGTCCACGCAAGCGGCGCGACGGAAAATAGTGGGGTAGCGATCGCGTGCAGGCCCATCGCCGCAGCCTTCGCAACCGTCGCGTCAGCGCCGGGCTGCGGCCGCAGGACGAGCAGCGGCTTCATCCCGCGAACAGCCTGCGCAACGCGCTGCTGGCGCGGCCGAGCAGGTCTGCGGCAAGCTGACTGGCATCCTCCGGCGAACTCAGCTTGATCATGCGCTCACCGGATACAAATTCGCAGCCGTCCGGACTGATGATCTGACCGCGCAGATGAATCTCTTCGCCGCTGCGCTGCGCCAGCGCCGCCACGGGAGATCGGCAATCCGCCTGCAAGCCAGCCAACAAGGCGCGCTCGGCGTGAACGCATATCGACGTGTCACTGTCATCGATGGCGGCAAGCAGTGCGCGCATGGCGCCATTATCAGCAAGCGTCTCGATTCCTATGGCGCCTTGGGCGGGTGCGGGAAGCATCACATCGATCGGGATGGGCACGCCCAGATCGCCCTGCCCCAGCCGATCGAGACCAGCCGCGGCCAGCAGTGTGGCATCCGCCTCGCCCTCGCTGAGCTTGCGCAAGCGGGTTGCGACATTGCCGCGAAACAAGACGATCTCCAGATCAGGCCGCAATCGCTTGACCTGCGCGCTGCGGCGAGGCGACGAAGTCCCCAGGCGTCCGCCGCGCGGGACCGCTTCGAGGCTTTCGGCTCCGATCAGCCGGTCGCGTACGTCCGCGCGCGGCAGCATCGCCGCGATTACGATTTCCGGCGGCCTGACCGTTTCGACATCCTTCATCGAATGCACGGCGAAATCGATCTCGCCGGCGATCAGCGCCCGATCGAGCTCCTTGGTCCACAGCGCCTTGCCGCCGACCTCCGCCAGCGGACGATCCTGGATGATGTCCCCGCTCGCCTTCATCGCGACGATCTCGATCGCTTCCTCGGACCAGCCATGCGCCTGCCGCAGCGCAGCCGCGGCCTGATTGGCCTGCACCAGCGCGAGCGGCGAAGATCGGGTGCCGAGACGGTACGGCCTGTTCATGGCCATTGCCCTAATCGCCCGCGCGATGGCAGGGAAGCCCAGAGATGGCATTGATCCTCGGCCTCGAATCGAGCTGCGACGAAACGGCGGCGGCGCTGGTGACAAGCGAGCGGCGGATTTTGGCGCACAAGCTCGCCGGCCAAGAGGCGCAGCATGCGCCGTTCGGCGGGGTTGTGCCCGAGATCGCGGCGCGTGCGCATGTCGAAATGCTCACGCCACTGATCGAAGCAGCCCTCGATGAAGCCGATATCTCGCTCAACCAGATCGATGCCATCGCCGCGACCGCAGGGCCTGGCCTGATCGGCGGCGTGATGGTGGGGCTCGTCACCGGCAAGGCGCTGGCGATGGCAGCGAACAAGCCGTTGATCGCGGTGAATCATCTCGAAGGCCATGCGCTTTCGCCCAGGCTCGCGGACTCGACACTGGCCTTTCCCTATCTGCTGCTCCTCGTTTCGGGCGGCCATTGCCAACTTCTGCTGGTCGAAAATGTCGGTCGTTACCGCCGCTTCGCCACGACGATCGACGATGCAGCAGGCGAGGCGTTCGACAAAACCGCAAAGCTGCTCGGCCTCGGCTTTCCGGGTGGCCCGGCGGTCGAACGGGCGGCGGCGCAAGGCGATGCGCAGGCGGTGCCCCTGCCCCGGCCGCTGCTGGGATCAGCCGAGCCGCATTTCTCCTTCGCGGGCTTGAAGAGCGCGGTTCTGCGCGCACGGGACAGCGGGCAATATCGCGCCGAGGATATCGCGGCATCGTTCCAACGGGCTGTGGTGGATTGCCT
>CBFRWL010000284.1:0-3190 GCA_965727025.1 uncultured Sphingomonas sp. | reverse complement strand
GGTTCGGGCGACAGACAAGGAGACGAGAAATGCCCGCAATCGGTTATGTGCAGCGCCAGTCCGACGGCAGCTTCAAGGGTTCGATCAAGACGCTTTCGGTCAACGCCGACATCCAGATCGTGCCCAATCGCGGCAAGACCGGGGAGCAGCCCGATTATCGGGTTCTTGCCGGCAGCGTCGAGCTCGGCGGCGGCTGGGTTCGCACCGGCGAGGTCAGTCAGCGCGAATATGTCCGCCTCGCGATGTCCGCACCCGAACTCGGACCGCGCACGCTCTACGCCAATCTCGGCCGCGCGGCCGGACAGGACGATGACGATGCCTACGCCATCATCTGGAACCCCGGCGACTGACAGGCACGGCCCCGCGCCCAACCGGCGCGGGGCCGCCCGACGCCGCCTTCGGACTGGCGGGACGGGCCGCGCCTGTGCGACGATTGCGGATGGATCACGCCACCGATTCCTTCGCCTCCGACGCGGCTGCTACGCCGATTGGCGTGCATATCGTCCACCAATATTACCCGGGCTTCATCGACGTGCTCCCGAACACCCTGTATCTGGTCGACGGTGCGGGACTGCGCGGCGGCGTGCATGTTCTTCGCCATGTCCGGCCGCTTGTCGTCACCGACTTCCTCAACAGCTTCACTCGGTTCGAAGGGGAGGACGGCCCGGTCTATACCCGCCTGGAGCGGCCCATCGGTGACATCGACGATGCCTCCAATGTCGTCGACGCCAAGGGTTTTGAGGGCCGCAGCGCGCCGACGATCGCCATCGAGAAGGGCCGCGACGGACGCATTTTCTATCAGGATGTTTTCACCGAACTGCAGACGCTGACGGAGATTACGGAGCCGGATTCCTCCGCCGGCCTCCTTGCCCATGATCGGCTGGTCGGGCGCTTCGTTGCCGCCTACCGCTTCCTGCACAAGGATCCCCGGCTCGAAATGCCGTCCGCCGTCCCGATCGAAACCACGCCGCTCCGTGTGGGGCACTATCTTTATTCGGCGAAGGAACGCGCGCTGCCGTTCGATCAACGAATCGCCGAGGCGTGGCCGAATGAACTGCATCTCTCGATCGCGGCGCTCGGCCGGGGCGTCCGGTCGCTGCGCGATCACGATGTCGCACCCGAACTGCTCGAAAAGCGGTCCCGCGACCTGAACGCCCACCTCTGCAACGGCTTCGCCTTGAGTGAGAATCTGCTCGAACTCGAACGCCTGGTCGATCTCGCCTTTAGTGGTGGCCGGCGGCGTGCCGCGATCGTCGAGGCGGTTTCGCTCCTCGAAGTCGGCCTGTTGCAGGCTCGAGACCGCTTGCCGGCCGGTCAGCGCGCCAAAAGCTCCGGCAATCTCACGCCCGACGATCTGACACTCAAGATGCTCGTCAATCGTGTGCTGCCGCACCTGCTACGCCATTTTGATGGCGAACCCGGTCCGCTCATCAAACGCGCAAACGAGCTGCGCACGATCCGGAACAACGTAGTCCATCAGCGTCATGAGCCGACTGCCGAGGAGGTCAATCACGTCCTGTCCGTCGTCCATACGACCTTAGCGATTCTCGAACTCCCCGATCAATTCAAAGGCAATTGGAAACGGAAGACTTCTGCCTAGCCATGCCGTCACTGCTTGAACCAGCCCTAGGTTGCGCGTCGTCTTTTGCTGGGTTGGTCGCGTAACGGCAGGTACAGCAGCTTGAAATAATCCTCGGCGAGCCGTCGCGCGATGTCGGGCAGGAGCTTGGTGACCGTGCCGGTAAATGCCTTGCCGCAAAAGATCGGCTTGCCTGGCGCGCCTTTGGCGCGTGACTGAAACACGTCGAACATGGTGCGCCCGAGCCTGTTGCTGTCGGACCCGCTGAACATGCTCGTCGCAATCGGAATCGATCGTGATGCAGTCCCATTCGAGTTCGGCATACTGGCGTGCCATCCGGACCATGATCATCGGCCGATTGCGGGCCTGGCAAGCATGGAAATGCCGGTCGTTGGCAGCGCGATCGCCTCGCTTGAAGAACGTGTAGGGCGTGTCGCCAAGTATCTTTTCGGTGATCGCATCCTCGAACGGCGGTGTCGGTACGTCGGCATAACCAAGCTCGGTGAGCCGCGCAGTGAACTGCGACGATGTCGCGTCAACCACCGCTGGCGGCTTACTGCCCTCGCTGGCCAGGACCGCACGCAGCGCGGCATGCGTCTGGAACCCCAGCCCTGCGGCGAGTGCTTCGGTCAGATGCGCCGAACGGACTGCGGGGAGTCTCGTCCGCAACGCGGCTTTGGCGGCATCGATATTGTCGTCGGTCAGGATGAAAATAGGCATGGCAAAAACCGTCCTCGTCTGAAGGCCGCTTATCGCCGATTACAAGACGGCCCGAGGGTCCGGCTTTGGTATCTTCTAGTCATGCTCTGCTTTGACCCGGCGACAGGTCTGGTGAGAGGAACCGCGGCGCCATCATAATATGGCGAGCGGGTTCGACAAGTCGATCGTTGGGAGGGGCTCGTCTCGGCAAGACCCAGCATGACGGCCACCGAAGCGGCTATCAAGGCCGGCTGCACCTCCCATTTTGCCGCGATATGGAGCGCGCTTCGCGCGCGCTTTTATTCGTTTCCAGCGCAACAAAATCGGTTCCTCCGCCGCCGCTTCGCGGTGCTCCGGCTGCGCCTCCGCAGCCCTGACAGCCGCTTCGCCGACCGTCGTCGGACTTCTGTCCTTGATGATGAGGACGCAGAAGTGGAGGTTCTCATGAGCATGATGCAGACCATCGGCATGGCGTCGGACCGGGTGATGGCCGCGTTGATTTCGGGGCTCGAAATCGAGTTCGGACGGGGTGCGGGAGAGGCTTTGGCGCATCGGTTTCTCGAAGCGGAAGAGGTCGATTTTCACTGGGATGCGCGCGTTTCGGAGCGCTGGATCGGCAGCTACGAGAGTCTGGATGACGATGATCTGGAACTGGATCGCGTCAGGATTTTCGGGCGGTTGGACGGCGAATGGTTCGTCGCGGTGATGATCGTCGATGGCGATGGCAATGCGCACGGCATGATGGGCAAGCGCATATTCGGGCGTGAGCGGGATGCCTTGGTAGCGTCCGCGCAGGCATGAACATGGCTGGATCGGAGGGAGCGGCGCTCGGACAGGGCGTCGCTCTTCTTTTTGCCTCGGCTTGCCTGGGAAGGTCGGAGGGAAAAGGTGCGATAGCGAGGTTTTGAGGGG
>CBFRWL010000283.1:0-3192 GCA_965727025.1 uncultured Sphingomonas sp. | reverse complement strand
ATCCCGCTGCGCTGGCGCAGGAAGTGATCGCCAAAGGCTTGTCGGTGCGCGAGACCGAGACGCTTGCTCGAGCGGTTCGCCCGAAAGCGCGGGCGCAGGGCAAGCTTGAATATAAGGGCGGCAACGCGGACGTCGAGGCGCTTGAGCGTCAGCTTGGCGACCTGCTTGGCCTGAAGGTTCAGATCAAGCATGGGCCTGGCGGCGGCCTTGTCATGTTGAATTATTCGACACTGGAACAACTGGATATGATCTGCCAACGTCTCTCCGGCGAGGCGATCTGACGCGCTCAGCTAATGCATTCGTTGGGCGACGCGACCAATCGCGAACAATTCTTCGTCCAACAGCAAAGGCCCCAGCGAACCGCTCGCCTTGATGCCGCGCTCAATCGCGGTGAGACGGGTGACCGCGCGTTCAATGGCCTCCGGGCGCCATCGCGCACTTTGGCGCTCCACCGCCTGTTTTTCCTTCCAAAACAGTGACTTGGAAGATGACGCCATGGCACCGCCGCCTTCATGGCCCGCGCGCATTTCCGCGAGCTGAAGCATGCGCCGCAGGAGCGCGCGGACCAATGGAACGCCGGTAATTCCGTCGGCACTGAGCTGAACCAATGCCGCCTGGATCGCGGGCAAGCGTCCGTCGAGCACGGCGTCAACAAGCCTACTCATGTCGCCTTCTTGAACTGCGGCGCCCAGCGCATCCAGCGCCTCATGCTCGATCTCGCGCGGACGCTCAGGAGATGCATCGACAAAGAGCGCCAGTTTTTCGATCTCGCGCGCGAGGATGGCGCGATCGCCGCTGGCGGCAGACGCCAATCGCCGCGCGATATCAGGCGTGATGACGAGGCCCGCCTCGCGGGCAAGGGCGCCGGCAAGGCGCTCCGCATCCGCGCCTTCAGGAACATAGCTCGCAAAGGCGATCATGCTGGCATCGGCGCCGACCAGCTTAAGCAGCTTCGCGTCCTTACGCAACGCGCCCGCAACTGCCACCACCCGGTTGCCCTCCGCCGCTCGTTCCGCCAGTGCGACAACGGCATCGCAAATTTCGTCACCGGCGGGCTCGATGCGGATATAACGTTTGTCGCCGAACAAGGAGATCGCGCCCGCTTCGTCCGCAAGCCGCGCTGGATCCGCCTTGAGCGCCGCACCGGTGAGATCGATCCGCTCAGCGCCAGCACCGAGAGCCTTGCCGAGCCGGTCCGCCAAGGCGCGCGAACCAGCTTCATCAGGCCCGTAGAGCAGGATCAGCCGATGGTGCGCGCCGCCAGCATCGAGCGCTCGCTCGAGCTCCGGCTTTTTGACGATCATGGTGCAGCGCTTTTGCGCGTCTCGACAGCGATGCGCGTGACGATCTGGTCTGCCAGTGTGTCGGCCAGCCGTTCGAGCGCGGTTTGCTCGGCAGCAATCGTCGCATATTCCGAGTTCACCACGTCGATGCCGACATCGGATCCCCCGGTGGCGTCGATCAGCGTCTTGTTGGCGGAGGTGTCGACGAGCTGGTAGCGTGCGCGCAACGTTCGCCGCTCGCGGGTGGTCGTCCGGTCAGCCCGAATGCCATAGCCCTCGATCTGATCATCAAGCTTGATGTCGAGCCGATAGCGCGCAGCTCCACCATGATCGCCGATACGATCGATGATCGCGTTACGCACCAGCCAGCCGGCGTGACCCTCAATGGGTCCGATCGACACGTTGGACAATGTCGATGCCGCGGTGCTGCCGCTGCCACCGCTATAAAGCGGATGCAGCCCGCAGCCGGTCAGCGCTAGCGCGCCTGCGATTGCGAAAGCCAGTCTGAGCTTCATGCCACCAGATTCACCAACCGGTCCGGCACGACGATCACCTTGCGTGGCGGCTTGCCGTCAAGCAGGCGCACGATCTTGTCCGATCCAAGCGCCAGTGCTTCGATCTCCTCCCGCGGCATGCCCTTTGGCGCAGTCAACGTATCCCGCAGCTTGCCGTTGACCTGGATCGCTATGGTGACTTCGTCATCGACGAGCAATGCCGGGTTGGCTTCAGGCCATGCTGCGTCCGCCACCAATCCAGTCCCGCCCATACGTTGCCATGCTTCTTCCGCGACGTGCGGCGCCATCGGCGCGACGAGCCTGACAAGCGTGCGCGAAGCGTCGGCGCGCGATGCAGATGGCGACGCTTTCTCGATGGCGTTGGCGAGTTCGTAAAGCTTGGCGACCGCCTTGTTGAACGAAAGCGCCTCGATGTCCGCAGCGACGCCAGCGATTGTCTTGTGCAGCTTGCGCTCGAGTTCGCGATCTTCGCCATCGGCGGCGGCCGCGTCGGTCAGGCGCCACAGCCGCTGAACGAAGCGCCATGCGCCTTCGATGCCGGCTTCGCTCCATTGCAGATCACGCTCCGGCGGGCTGTCCGATAACATGAACCAACGCACCGCGTCGGCGCCATATTGGTCGACAATCGGCGCGGGATCGACGGTGTTCTTCTTCGATTTGGACATTTTCTCAACGCGGCCGATCGTCACCGGCGCGCCGGTCGCAACCACCTTGCCCTCCGCCACCTCTTCGGGCGCGAGCCAGTTGCCATCGGGATCCTTGTAGGTCTCGTGCGTCACCATGCCTTGCGTGAACAGGCCGGTGAATGGCTCCTTGACGTCAATCAGGCCGATCCGCTCCAGCGCGCGCGTCCAGAAGCGCGCATAGAGCAGATGCAGGATCGCATGCTCGACTCCACCGATATACTGGTCAACCGGCAGCCATTGCTCCGCCATTGAACGATCGAACGGCTGGTCGGCGGGCGCGCTGGCAAAGCGTATGAAATACCAGGAGGAATCGACGAATGTATCGAGCGTGTCGGTTTCCCGCCGCGCCGCGCCGCCGCATTTCGGGCAGGCCACATGCTTCCAGCTTGGATGGCGATCGAGCGGATTGCCGGGGATGTCGAAGCTCACATCCTCGGGTAGCACCACCGGCAATTGATCGCGTTGCACCGGCGTGGGGCCGCATGCATCGCAATGGATGATCGGGATCGGCGTTCCCCAATAGCGCTGGCGCGACACGCCCCAATCGCGCAGGCGCCAAACAGTGGTGCCCTGGCCCCAGCCCTCGGCCTCGGCGCGGGCAATCACGCTCGCCTTGGCGGGCTCGACGTCCATGCCGTCCAGAAAGCGCGAATTTACGAGCTTGCCAGGGCCGGTATAGGCTTCCTGATGGATCGGCTCTGACGCGGC
>CBFRWL010000282.1:0-3193 GCA_965727025.1 uncultured Sphingomonas sp. | reverse complement strand
AAGCGGCGCTGCGATTAGGCGTAACGAACGCTAAGCTTCGTCCGGCGGCGACGCATCATCGCGCCGACAAAGCCGAAGCCTGAAATCATCATCGCCCAAGCGGCGGGTTCAGGAACGGCGGTGTAGTTCAGGTCACCCGCATAGGTGCCGCCGCGCGATCCCGAGCGGCCATATACGAAGAGCTGGTGGCTGCCTTCGCCCAGGAAGATGTCCTTGCCGGACCAGATCTCGTGCGGGCCGCTGGCGAGTCGGGTGAGCAGGTTGCCATCAAGGGTGACCTTGGTGAGCACCACATCGAGCCAAGGCCGATTCGCGAAAGAGCTGATGTTGATATCAACGATGCCCTGCTTGGGCAGGTCGAAATTGAAGAAATCGTAGAAATATTTGTATTTGTTGGTCGAATTACCGAAATGAACCGAGTCGGTGGGCTGATCGACGTTCAGGACGAACGTGGCGGCGCTGGCAGGAGCGGTGACCGCAAGGGCTGAAACAGCAGCTCCAAACGCTACAGCAAACTTACGCATATGATAAAACCCCTGTGTCCCGGTTAATACCTTGGTTATCATTCCGGCATGTTTTGCGGTCTAGTTAAAAATCCGTCAAGAATTGGCGTTCGTTCGCACATGCGTCAAATTGGGACATGACAGCAAAAGCCGCGAATGGCAGGGATTAGGGCACGGGAAGGGCAGTCGAACCATGGCCTTTTTTGGCATCAGCAAAATCGATCCGTCCCATGTTGCCAAGCTGCTGAGGCGCTCCCGTGTCGCTACGCTGATCGTGTTCGCAGCAGTGACGGTGGTTTCATATCAGGCGCAGGCGGAGCATCGGCCGATCACCTCGGCCCTTGTTTACCTGATGTGCGTGATGCTGATCGGTGCATCGCGCGGCTTGCGCTCCGGCCTGGCCGCGGGGTTCGCGGCGTCGTGCATCTACAGCATCTTCATCCGCAATCCGATCTTCGAATTCGGTACGATCACGCTGGATTATTATGCGCCGCTGTTCGGCTTCAACTTTGCCGCGCTGATTTCAGGCATATTGGCGGGGCGCTTGACCGATCGCGCCGAATCGGCCGAAGCCGCACGCCACCAGCTTGATCTTCTCGTGCAATTCAGCAGCGCGCTGCAAAAGGCCGTGCATCTGGAGGATGTCGCGATCGTGCTGCGCTCGACCATTCCACAGGCGGAAATTCGCAGCCGTCTCCTTCCCTATGTGGAACGTGCCCGGCTGGGCGCCGTCCAGCACAATCTGCAAAAGGTGATCGGGCTAGCGCTCGCGGTGCCCGGCGGCCCCCCGCCCGATCGTCGATTCGAGCCGAGCGATATCGATCTGCCGGCATTTGTTGATCTGCTTGCGATGGCGGTGGAGCGTTGCGATCTGCTGGAGCAGAAGGCCGAGACCGAAGCCGTGCAGCGCTCCGAGCAACTCAAAACTACCATCTTGTCCTCGCTTTCGCATGATCTGCGTACGCCCATCGCTGCCATCTCGGCGTCCGCTGCCAGCCTCAAGCGCTTCGGCCCCTCTTTTTCAGCCGAGGTGAGAGCTGAGATGCTGCAAACCATCGAGGAACAATGCACGCGGCTGGACCGGTTTATCGCAAAGCTGTTGAGCTTCGGCCGGTTGCAAGGCGGCGACGTCGCTGGCCAGCTCGAGCCGGTCGACGTCGTCGAATTGCTCGGCAAGGCTGTGATTTCCGCCCGTGCGGCAGGGCCGAATCATCCTATCTTCAAAGAGTTGCCGGATTATCCGGTAACCGTGATGGCCAATCCGGCCATGCTCGAACAGGTGTTCTTCAACATCCTTGAAAATGCGGTGGTCTATACGCAACCGGGCAGCGCGATCCGGATCCAGGTGGAGGCGGCCGGCGGAAAAGTAGTGATTCGCATTCGCGATAATGGCAAAGGCGTGGGCAGCGATAATCTCAACAATATCTTCGAGCCCTTCTTCCGCAGCAAGAGTTCACAAAATACCAATGGCCAGGGCCTCGGCCTGTTCATCGCCCGCGGCTTCGTCGAGGCGTTCGAGGGCAAGATCGAGGCAAGCAGCCCGCATCCCGGCGGCTCCGGGCTCGAGATATCGATAATATTGCCGTTGGTCCGAGTTGAGTTGGAGGATGTCGTGAATGGCTAGGCAGGTTCTGATTATCGATGATGAGCCGGCAATTGCCCAGACCCTCAAACCGGTGCTCGCCGCGCATCAATATGATGTCACGACGGCGAGCAATGCTGCCGAAGCGCTACGCAAGGCGCGGCAATGCGCCTATGATGTCGCGTTGCTCGATCTGGGATTGCCCGACGCCGACGGCAAGGAAATCATCGCCAATTTGCATGGCTACAGCTGTCGCTCCGTCATCGTGATTTCAGCGCGTCATCAGGAAACCGAAAAGATCGCCGCGCTCGACGGGGGAGCGGACGATTATCTCAACAAGCCATTCAGCATCGACGAACTGCTCGCCCGCATCCGCGCCGCTCTTCGGCGATCGAACGGTGCTGCAGGCAGCCAGATCTTCAAATCGCGCGAGCTCGTCATCGATTATGTCCAGCGCGCCGTCCAGTTTATGGGCCAGGACGTTAAGCTTTCGCCTAAGGAATTCGCCTTGATCGAAGCCATGGCCCGTCACGCCGGGCAGGTGGTGACGCGACGCCAGCTTCTTCTCGCGGGCTGGAACGATCCCACCGCTGACGGCCAGAATCTACGGACCTACATCACGCTCCTGCGGCAAAAGCTTGAAAAGGATCCCAGCGAGCCGAAGCTGATCGTCACCGAGACCGGCGTCGGCTACCGGCTGATGGCGACGATCGACGGCTGACCCGTTTGCGGCGACGCCGTCCTTTTTCCAGCCGCCGCGCATTGGCGGTGACCTTGGCGTGGAAAGGATCAAGCGCCAGGCCATAAAGGCTGGCCATCCGGGCCATCATCTCTGTCGCCTGTCCAACATCCGCGGCGCCCGCCTGGCTGGTTTTCCACATCGTCTGGTAGAGGCTCAGGGCATCCGCCCAGATCTCCATCGCTTCCATCGATACCGCGGTGGCTGCCTGGCCAATCGCGCCGAGCTTTTCGGGCACGAGCCTGCTCAGTTCCGCATAATCGGCGGACAGGGGGTTGCGCATGGCATGTGCGATGGTGTCGGTTCTGCTGCGGATGACGCTGTCGGCTGCGATCATCGCTTCACCGGTGCGGACACCTGCAAGCGCGA
>CBFRWL010000281.1:0-3194 GCA_965727025.1 uncultured Sphingomonas sp. | reverse complement strand
AGCGCCGACCTCAACGCGACGGTGATCCGCGAGGCAACGACGATGCGCCGGCAGGTCGATCATCATCTCGCCCGCGCGCGCGCCGTCGGGCGGCGCGGCAGCGGCCAGAGCGTTGCCGCGGTATGGCCGTCCCTGCAGGCAGTCGAGCGCGCAGTGGCACGGCTTTATCCTGACAAGGTGATCGATCTCGACGGCGACAAGGAGTTGTCGGTTCGTGTCGAACGCCAGGACCTTGACGAAATGCTCGGCAATCTCATCGAAAACGCCGCCAAATATGGTGGTGGCCGGGTCTTCGTCACGGTGCGCGCGGCAGACAATATGGCCGAAATGCTCGTCGAAGATGACGGCACCGGCATTCCCCAAAGCGAGCGCACGGCGATCTTCGAGCGCGGAGCGCGCCTCGATACCGGCAAGCCGGGAACCGGCCTGGGGCTGGCCATCGTGCGCGACGTAGCGGAAATCTATGGCGGCTCGGTTGCGCTGGAAGAGAGCGAGGATCTTGGCGGCTTGCTGGCGCGACTACGGCTGCCGCTGGCTTTGGGCTAGAAGCTGGATTCCTGATAGACGTGCGAAACATTGCCGCCCCACTCGCCATGATAAAGATCAAGCAGACGCTGCGCGGGCGCTTTCCCCGACGCAATCACTTCCCGGAGCGGATCAAGATAGCCTTGTTCGCTATCACCCGCCCCGTTGAGGCGCCGCCGCGCCGATAGTCCGGCACTGGCGATCTCCAGCACCTGCTCTCCAAGTTCCTGGAAAGTGCGTCCGCGCGGCCCGCGGGCGGCAAGCCCCAGCTTGGGCACTTCCTCGCGAATGCGATGATGATCCTCGATCGTCCAGTGCTTGACCAGATCCCACGCCGCATCGATTGCGGTGCTATCGTAGAGCAGCCCCACCCAGAAGGCTGGCAACGCGCAGATGCGGTTCCAGGGGCCGCCATCCGCACCGCGCATTTCAAGAAAGCTTTTGAGCCGCACTTCAGGGAAAGCAGTCGACAGATGGTCGACCCAGTCTCCCATACGCGGCTTCTGGCCTGGATAGGCCGGCAGCTTGCCGTCCAGAAAATCATGGAAGCTCTGTCCCGCCGCATCGATATATTTGCCGTCGCGGTAAACGAAATACATCGGCACATCGAGCATATAGTCGGCATAGCGCTCGTAGCCGAAGCCGTCTTCGAACACGAAGGGCAACATGCCGGTCCGATGCGGATCGGTATCGGTCCAGATATGGCTGCGATAGGAGAGGAAGCCGTTCGGCTTTCCTTCCAGAAACGGCGAATTGGCAAACAAGGCCGTCGCCAGCGGCTGGAGCGCAAGACTGACGCGGAACTTCTTCACCATGTCCGCTTCGGATGCATAATCGAGATTGGTCTGGATGGTGCATGTGCGCAGCATCATGTCGAGCCCCATCGATCCGACGCGCGGCATGTGCCGAAGCATGATGGCGTAGCGGCCTTTGGGCATGATCGGCAGTTCGTCGCGCCTTTTATCGGGCCAAAGGCCAAGCCCGAGAAAGCCAAGCCCCAGTTCGTTTCCGACCGTCTTGACCTGATCGAGGTGGCGCGATGTTTCGGCGCAGGTCTGGTGCAGATTCTCCAGCGGCGCGCCGGAAAGCTCGAGCTGCCCTGCCGGCTCCAGGCTGACCGCGCCATCCGCGCCCGACAAAGCTATGACATTGTCACCCTCGTAGATCGGCTCCCAGCCGAAGCGGGTGAGGCCCATCAGCAGATCGCGAATGCCGCCCGCCTCCTCATAGGAGGGCGCGCGATGATCCTGCGTCCGGTAAACGAATTTTTCGTGCTCGGTGCCGATCCGCCATTGCGCGCAAGGCTTCTCGCCGCCTGCGAAAACCTCCAGGAGGTCCTCGCGCGATTCGATAACCGGGTCCTCTCCCTCGGCGGCTTTGCGCGTGCTCATCGGGCGCGCCATAGCTGGCGCCTCAAGGATGCGCCAGCCCTAATAGGTTGCTACTTGCTACTCTCTTCCGTCAGGGCCATCCAGACGCTGAGTGCCGCGATGGCGGCGGTGTCGGCGCGCAGGATTCGCGGGCCGAGCGTGACTGGCTGAACCCCTGGCAAAGCCCTCAGCGCAGCTCGTTCCGCGTCGGTGAACCCACCCTCCGGGCCGGTCAGGATAGCCGCCGGTTCCGCCCGCACGACGGACGCCAAAGGCACCCCGCCGCTTTCGTCCGCAAAGATCAGCTTGCGCCCCGCCGGCCAATTCTTGAGCAGGCGCTCAAGCTTGATGCTTTCTTCCAGCGCCGGCAGCGCGGTTCGGCCGCATTGCTCGGCCGCCTCGATCATGTGGGCGCGCAGCCTGTCCCGGTTGATCTTGTCGACGATCGTGCGCTGGGTGATCACGGGAACGATCCGGTCGACCCCTAGCTCGCACGCCTTTTCTACCAGCCAGTCGATACGCCCTTTCTTGATGGGCGCCATCAACAGCCACAGGTCCGGTACCTGCTCACGTGAGCCCAACTTCGCCTCGACAGCCAACAGCATGTCGCGCTTCCCGATGTGGGATACCTGCGCCAGCCATTCGCCGCTGATGTCATCGAACAGGCGAACCGGATCGCCGACTTTCAAGCGCATGACATCCGCCAGATAGTGCGCCTGGCCTCCGCCCACAGGGATTTCGGTTGCCCCTTCGAGCGGCTGATCGATATAGAGGCGCGGGGTGCTGGCAGGCGGCCAGGCGGGTGTGGCAGGCATGGTGCCCTAGCCTAGCAGCGCAGCCATCCACATGCGATAGCCGGTCCGTAGGAAGGCCGGATCATGTGGGCTATGAAATTGCGGCTTGCCGGAGGGAGCCAGACGTGACGAACGGATATCGCCCAGAGACCCTTGCCCTTCATGCCGGCTGGCGTGCTGACGCCGCGACGGGCGCGGTCGCACCGCCAATCTACCAGACGACATCCTATCAGTTTCAGGACACCGGGCACGCGGCGCGTCTCTTCGCGCTTGAAGAACTCGGCAACATCTACACCCGCATCATGAACCCGACGAACGATGTTCTGGAGCAGCGCATCGCTGCGCTGGAGGGCGGCGTGGCGGCGCTCGCGGTTTCGTCAGGACAGGCTGCTTCGGCCTTCGCGATCCAGAATCTGGCACGGGCGGGCGACAATATTGTCAGCGGTACCGATCTTTATGGCGGCACGTACAATCTCTTCGCCAACACCCTCAAGGACATGGGCAT
>CBFRWL010000280.1:0-3248 GCA_965727025.1 uncultured Sphingomonas sp. | reverse complement strand
TGGTGATCGCCTATGAACCGGTATGGGCGATCGGCACCGGCCGCACGCCATCGACGGCCGACGTCGCGGAGATGCATGGCGCGATCCGCGCGAAACTGGTCGGTCTGCTGGGGGAAGAGGGACGGGGCGTCCGCATCCTCTATGGCGGCTCGGTGAAGCCGGATAATGCGCGCGAATTGATGGCGATTGCGGACGTCGACGGGGCGCTTGTCGGTGGCGCCAGCCTGACGGCGGCGCAGTTCGTACCGATCATCGAAGGCGCTGCCGCAGCTTGATCCGGTTGGCCCTATTGAAGGCTCAATGACGGCCCACACGCCAAGCTGTGCTTGCCCGCCGCACGCTGCTGTCGTTAGAACTTCTCCAAACGGGGGAGAGGCAATTGACCAGCATCGGTGCGCGAACGGAAATCGAGATCGATCCCAAGCGGGACCGCCTGGTCATCGCGGCTTCGGCGCTGGGCACGGTGTTCGAATGGTATGATTTCTTCGTCTACGGCACGCTCGCCGCCGTCATCGCGAAGCTCTTCTTCCCGTCCGATAATGCGACGGCAGGCCTTCTCCTGGCATTGGCGACTTTCGGTGCTGGGTTCGGCGTTCGCCCGCTGGGCGCGGTCCTGTTCGGTTATCTGGGTGACAAACTCGGCCGAAAATATACTTTTCTCGTCACGATCGCGCTGATGGGTGTCGCGACAGCCGCCGTGGGGCTGCTGCCGACCTATGCGCAACTGGGCACCGGGGCGCCGGCGTTGCTGGTGATCTGCCGGCTGCTGCAGGGTCTGGCGCTCGGCGGCGAATATGGCGGCGCAGCCATTTATGTGGCCGAGCATGCGCCCCGCCATCGGCGCGGCTTCTATACCAGCTTCATCCAGGCCGGCGTCATTGGAGGCTTTCTGCTCAGCGTGGCAGTGGTGTTGATCGCCAATCTCTATGCTCCGAAGGATGCCTGGGAAAGCTGGGGCTGGCGCATCCCTTTCATCTTTTCGCTGGTCTTGCTCGCGGTTTCGCTGTGGATCCGGCTCAAGCTGAAAGAAAGCCCGGTATTCAAGGCGATGAAGGAAGCTGATGAGATCAGCCACAATCCGGTACGCGAAAGCTTCGACAGTTGGGCCAAGATCCGCCTGATCCTCGTCGCGCTGTTCGGCATTGCTGCGGGGCTCACGGTGATCTGGTACACGGCTCAGTTTCAGGCGCTTTACTTCCTGCAGACCACCCTCAAGATCGAAGACAACAGCGCGCGACTGATACTCGGCTGCGGCGCCGTCTTCAGCCTCGGCTGGTTCGTGCTATTCGGCTGGCTTTCCGACAAGATCGGCCGCAAGAAGCCGATCCTGATCGGCTACGCGCTGACCTTGGTTCTGATCTTCCCGCTATTTCACTGGATGGCGGATGCCGCAAACCCGGAATTATCAGCCGCCATGCAAACCACCCCGATCATCGTGACCGGCAGCGACTGCGCTTACGATCCGTTTGCGAAGGTGCAGGCAACGGCATGCGGCAAGATATTGGACGCGCTTTCCAAGAAGGGCGTGGCGTATCACAAGCTTGATGCCCCAGCCGGGACAGCACCAGCGGTAACCATCGGTGGAAAACCGGTACAGGTCGATGATCCCGATGTGCTCGATGCCGCCTTGATGGAGGCCGGCTACAAGCTTGAAAAAACAGCGCTGCCCTTTTCCCGCGCGGTTCAGGTGGTAATGGCGATCGTCGCGATCGGCTTCCTTTCCGGCATGACCTATGGGCCCGTGGCTGCGCTGTTGGTCGAGCTGTTTCCGGCGCGGGTACGATACACCTCGATGTCGGTGCCCTATCATATCGGCACGGGCTATTTCGGGGGGTTTCTACCTTTCATCAGCCAATATATCGTCGCCAAGACCGGCGATCCCTTCGCTGGCATCTGGTATACCTTTGCGGTGGTCGCGCTCGCGCTTGTCGTGACCCTGTTCGGCCTGCCGGAAACGAGCGGCAAAGAGCTGGAATGACACCCAACGGTTGAACGCCGAACATTTTTATTAGGCAGCACAAATTTTTCACCTGAGGCGATGCGGTTAGCAAGCCATTCAGGAACAAAGACTTATTAGCGGGGAGATTGAATCGGGCAATCTCCTGAACAGCAATTGGGCCGATCCATTGATGCTCCCATTTACGGAGAGGGATGGGCGATCGTCATGTCTCTGACCGAACAACTCGAAGCCATCATTCGCAAATATCCAGGGCTCACCGAGGCTGAGCTGGCGAAGACGCTGTACGGATGGCAAGGCTATGCGCAGCAGGTGAACGCCGCTTGCCGCCAACTCGTCAAGCTCGGCAGGATCGAACGGCGCGGCAAGGGCTATTCCGAACCTTTTACCTATTATCCGGCGAATGGTTAACGCGGCGAACCACCGGATGGAACAAAGGTAAGAAGCGGCCACGGCAGAGATATGGAGCGACGCAACAGCGAGCCGTTCCGATCCCCATTGTCCGACGCGATAGCGCATCCTATGGCGACGCGATGCTCGCAGTGCCTGCCCTCCGGCTTACTCTCGATAGCGCGGCGCTGATTGCCAATTACCGCTGGCTCGCCAAACGAAGCGGAACCGCTTGCGGCGCGGCGGTAAAGGCGGATGGTTATGGCCTCGGAGCCCTTGACGTCAGCATGCGTCTTGGCGCGGCGGGGTGCCGGGACTTTTTCGTGGCGAGCTGGGACGAAGCGGAGCGGCTCGGCAGCTTGCCGGATGGCGCGAGCGTGTCGGTCTTTCATGGCGTGCGCGAGGCCGATCTCGCAACCGCTGGCGCCATGCGGGCACGCCCGGTACTCAACAGCCCGAAGCAAGTCGAGCGCTGGCGCAGGCATTTTCCCGAAAAGCCATGTGACGTGATGGTCGATACCGGCATGAACAGGCTGGGGCTGACACCTCGAGAAGCGCGGTCGGGCCTGCTCGATGGGCTCGAGATCGACACGTTGATGAGCCATCTTGCGTGCGCTGATGAGCCGGCGCATCCCATGAATGAGGCTCAGCGGACGCGCTTTGCCGAACTCTGCGCATTGCTCCCAGCCAGACGCTATAGCCTCGCAAACTCGGCGGCAATCTGCGCCGGATCGACCTATAGTTTCGATCTCACCCGTCCAGGTCTCTCGCTCTACGGCGGGGTTCAACGCGCCGAAGCGGAGGGACATATTCAGCCGGTCGCGCGGATCGAGGCGGAAATTCTACAGGTCCGAAAGATAGGCCCGGGCGAAACCATTGGCTATGGCGCCACCTTCACGGC
>CBFRWL010000279.1:0-3284 GCA_965727025.1 uncultured Sphingomonas sp. | reverse complement strand
GAAAGCACCCCCCTCAGCGTTCGAACTTCCTGCGCATTCCAGCCGGGCTTGGTGAGCAGACCGCGTAATGTGCGCTTGGTGGTTGGGACGCGGTCGGGCGGATAGAAATATCCGGACTTCTCCAGCATCGTTTCGAGATGAGCGACGAGGCCGTCCAGTTCTTCCTGCGTCGCGGGCGGATCGGCATCGGTCGCAGGTGGCTGCGCAAGTGCGACGCTTTTGGACCATTCATAGGCAACCAGAATCACCGCCTGAGCGAGATTGAGGCTACCGAACTCGGGATTGATCGGCACGGTGATGATAGTGCGGGCGACGGCCACGTCGTCGGTTTCGAGGCCCGATCGCTCCGGCCCGAACAGGATGCCCGAGCGGCCGGGCTCGGCATGAAGCGCGCGCGCTGCTTCGGCTGGGGTAACGACGGGCTTGGTCACGCCGCGCTTTCGCACGGTGGTGGCATAGACATGCGTGCAATCGGCCGTGGCGTCCGCGAGGGTTTCGAAGAGCTGCGCCTGCTCGAGCACGATATCCGCGCCCGATGCCGCCGGACCCGCGTCAGGATTGGGCCAGCCATCGCGCGGCGACACCAGCCTGAGATCGGTCAGCCCGAAATTGAGCATGGCCCGCGCGGCCTTGCCGATATTCTCGCCAAGCTGGGGGCGGACAAGGATGATCGCGGGCTGATTTCCGGAAAGGCTGGATGTCACTCCCGGCCGGCCTCCGTGACGCTGCCGGCAAATTCCTCGAAGTGGCGCGCCTCGGTGAAATCCTTGTAGACGCTGGCGAAGCGGATATAGGCAACGCTGTCGAGCGCCTTCAGGCCGTCCATCACCATCTCGCCCACTTGCGCGGCCGGAATTTCGCTTTCGCCGGAGGTCTCGATCTGGCGCTGGATCGCGGAGATGAGCCGATCGATTCGTTCGGGTGCGATGTTGCGCTTGCGGCAAGCGATCGCGATCGACCGCTCCAGTTTGGAGCGGTCGAAGGCCTGTCGGATGCCATCCTTCTTGATGACATACAGGTCGCGAAGCTGGATTCGCTCGAACGTGGTGAAGCGCGCGCCGCACCCCTCGCATTGCCGCCGGCGACGGATTGCGGCGCCGTCGTCGGTCGGGCGGCTGTCCTTTACCTGGCTGTCGTCATGCGCACAGAAAGGGCAGCGCATTGAGTTCAGAAATCCGCATAAATCGGGAAGCGTGCGCACAACGCGGCAACGCGCTCGCGCACATTGGCTTCGGTCGCGGTATCGCCGGCCTCGCCCTTCTCCTTGAGGCCGTCGAGCACGTCCGCCACCATATCGCCGATCTCGCGGAACTCGGCCGGGCCGAAGCCGCGCGTCGTGCCGGCGGGCGAGCCGACGCGGATGCCGCTGGTCTTGACCGGGGGAAGCGGATCGAACGGCACGCCATTCTTGTTGCAGGTGATGTGCGAGCGTTCGAGCGCCTCGTCGGCATCCTTGCCGGTGATGCCGAGCGGGCGGAGATCGACCAACGCCAAGTGCGTGTCGGTGCCGCCCGCGACCAGATCGGCGCCACGCTCCTTAAGCGTGCTTGCCAGCACTTTGGCATTCTCGATCACGGCAGCGGCGTAGCGCTTGAATTCGGGCTGCAACGCCTCGCCGAACGCAACCGCCTTGGCGGCGATCACGTGCATCAGCGGGCCGCCTTGCAGGCCAGGGAACACCGCCGAGTTGATCTTCTTCGCGATCGCCTCGTCATTGGTGAAGATCGCGCCGCCCCGCGGCCCACGCAGCGTCTTGTGGGTGGTGGTGGTGACGACATGGGCGTGCCCGAACGGCGTGGGGTGAACCCCCGCCGCGACGAGGCCGGCGAAATGCGCCATGTCCACCATGAACAGCGCGCCGACTTCGTCCGCGATCGCACGGAAGCGCGCGAAATCGATATGCCTGGGATAGGCCGAACCGCCAGCGATGATCAGCGTCGGCTTATGTTCCTTGGCCAGCCGCTCGACCTGATCGAAATCGATCAGATGATCATCGGCGCGGACGCCATATTGAACTGCGTTGTACCATTTGCCGGAAAGCGCGGCCTTGGCGCCATGGGTCAGATGGCCGCCCGCGTCGAGCGACAGCCCCATGATGGTATCGCCGGGTTTGGTGAGCGCCAGCATCACCGCGCCATTGGCCTGCGCGCCCGAATGCGGCTGGACGTTGGCGAAGCCGCAGCCGAACAGCTGCTTGACGCGATCGATCGCGATCTGTTCGACCTCGTCGGACGGGGCGCAGCCCTGATAATAGCGCTTGCCGGGGTAGCCCTCGGCATATTTGTTGGTGAAGACCGAGCCTTGCGCCTCCAGCACGGCGCGGCTGACGATGTTCTCCGAGGCGATCAGCTCGATCTGATTCTGCTCGCGCTTGAGCTCGTGGCGGACGCCGGCGAAGACCGCCGGATCGCTGTCGGAAAGGCCACGCGTGAAGAAGCCGTCGGGCTGAACGTCATTCAGCGCTCTGGGATTGGTGCTCATGCTGGCTCCTTCGCGAAGGTGGGATTGGAAAGCTTGCCGACCCGGCGCGCGTGGCGATCACCGCCGAAATCTGTCGAGAGGAATGCCGATACACAGTCTTTGGCCATGTCGGGTCCGATCAGCCGCGCGCCCATCGCAAGAATATTCGCATCATTATGCTCGCGCGAAAGTCTGGCCGAAAGCGGTTCGGATACAAGCGCGCAGCGGCATTGCGGATGGCGATTGACCGCGATCGAAATGCCGATGCCCGAGCCGCACAGGGCAATGCCGCGATCGGCATCGCCCGACGCGACCGATTGCGCGAGCTTGTAGCCGAAATCAGGATAGTCGACCGAGTCCGTCGTGTCGGGGCCAAGATCGATGGCTTCATGCCCAAGGCTCCGCACATGCTCAACGAGTGCGCTCTTCAGCGCAACGGCGGCGTGATCGGATGCCAAAGCGATGCGCATAAAGGGGCGCTGCTCCAATAAAGGTGAGTCGGATGAGCCGCTATCTAGGGCGTGGCAGGCTGAATGGCTACCGCTGATTGTGGCCAGTGAGAACCCAAAGGGCTGAGGGTTTTTGCAGGCTCAGCTGATCATTCGGCGCAGCGTCTCGATATGGTCGGCTTCCTCGGCGGGTTTGTCGGTCCGGATCCGCGCGATACGGGGGAAGCGCATGGCGACGCCCGATTTGTGCCGCTTCGAATCGTGGATCGAGTCGAATGCGATCTCCAGCACCAGCTGCTTTTCCACCTCGCGCACCGGCCCGAAGCGGTTGATCGTGTTGTTGCGCACGAACCTGTCGAGCGATCGCAACTCCTC